>DASUMC010000167.1:0-5726 GCA_036277855.1 Actinomycetota bacterium | reverse complement strand
GACGCGGTCGAGCACCTCGGCGAAGAAGCCGAACACGATCAGGCGCTCGGCCTCCTTCTCGGGGATGCCCCGGCTCATCAGGTAGAAGAGCTCGTCGTCGGAGACCGGGCCGACGCTCGCGGCGTGGCCGCATCGCGGGGGGTCGTTGGTGAGGATCTCGAGGTTGGGCCCCGACTGCGCCCGGGCGTGATCGGACAGCAGGATGTTCCGGTTCGTCTGGTAGGCGTCGCACTGGTGTGCGCCGTGCTCGATGATCACCGTCCCCGTGTAGATCGCGTTCGAGGTGTCGCGCATCGCGCCCTTGTAGAGGAGGTCGCTCGAGGTGCGCGAGCCGACGTGATCCTGGATCGAGCGGTGGTCGATGTGCTGATCGCCATCGCCGAAGTACACGCCGAGCATCTCCGAGCTGCCGCCGTCCTCGGCCAGGAGCGCCTCCACCTCGGCGCGCGCGAGGCTCGCGCCGAACGCGACCCCGAGCGACTTCAGGTCGGCGCCCCGGCCGATCCGAGCTCGCTGGACCGCGAGGTGCGTGACGCCGTCGCCGTACTCCTGGAGCGCGACGTATCGCACGCGCGAGCCGGGGCCGGCGTGGATCTCGACGATTGCGTCGCTCAGCGCCCGGCCGAGCGCGGGCGATCCGTAGCGGTCGATAAGGGTGACCTCGGCGTTCTCGCCCACGACCAGGAGCGTCCGAGGGAAGACCGCCGCGTCCTCCGCGTCGATCCACGTCATGGCCTGAACCGGCAGCCCGACCTCGACCCCGGGCGGCACGTACAGGAACGTGCCGGCCGAGCGGAACGCGGCGTGCAGGGCGGTGAACTTCGAGCGGTCGGCAGGGACGAGGGCGTGCAGGTACGGCTCGACGAGCTCGGGGCGCTCCGCGATCGCCCGATCCAGGTCGCCGAACCAGACACCCTTGCCTGCGAGCGCGGGGTCGAGATGTGTGACCATCACCTCGGAGTTCCGCTGGATCTGCAGACCCGCGCGCTCGCCGACCTGGCCGGCGCCGGCGAGGATCTCCTCGGGCACCTGGTCCAGGTTCTCGGCGTGGCCGCCCTCGACGAACGGCCGCAGATCGAACCCGAAGCCCTCCAGGTCCGTGTAGCGCCACTCCTCGGTCTCCTGCGACGGGATCGGGAGGGTTTCGAACGCCTCGAACGCCTTCGCGCGGATGGCCCCGACGAAGGGGGCCGGCGAAGCCAGTCTCGCGAGGGCGTGCTCGTCGAAGCCGGTGGTCGTGGTGGTCACGCTTGAAATCCTATCAATGGAGTCGGATTCGCCGTCCCCCGTGCCTCGCCCAGGGGCCGTGGTCAGTCGTCGGGGAGCCAGGCGCCGACGGCCGGCCGGAAGTCGAGGACCTCGATCTCCTTCCAGACGCCGCCGGTGACATACGGGTCCTCGGCGACCCACTCCTCGACCTCCTCCCGGCTGGTGAAATCGGTCAGCAGGACCGAGCCGACCATGTCCCCCGCCCCGTCCAGGATCGCGCCGCCGATCAGGACCCGTCCGCGCTCCACGAAGGGGGCGACCCGCTCGAGGTGCGCCGGCCGGACGGCCAGGCGTCGTGCCTTCGCCCCTGGGTCGGTGCCGTCACGTGCGATGACCGCGTACCGCATCCGCTTCCTCCTTCATCCCCGGGCTTCATCGTGGGCTTCGACTGGGCTTCGTCTCGGGCTTCATCTCACCCTCACCAGATCGACGCCTCGGCGGGCGGCGGGGTGGGATCCGGCTCGAGCGCGCCCTCGTTCGCCTCCCACTGCACCGAGCCGTCCACGACGTCGCGGATCTGCAGCCGGCCGTCGTCGGTCGCGACCAGCAGCCGGCCGTCCGGATCCCACTCCGCCCACTGGACGTGCTCGAGGGGCCGCGTGAGGCCACCGGTGCGCAGCTCGTACCGTAGGTCGGTCCGACGACCGTGCAGTTCGCGGATCGCGGCGTATGTCCCACGCACCGTCAGGCGATCCGAGCCGCTCGCGTTCGGGCGCGGCCGCTCCATCACGATCCGGTCGCCGCGCCGCTCGTCCCAGGCATCGTCCGGGGCCCTCGGCGGCGTTTCGGCCGTCTCGGTCCAGCCCCGACGCCGTTCCACGGCGAAGGAGTCGGCGCGCGTCAGCCGCAGCCCGTAGCGTTCGCGCACCGCGGCGAGGTCCCCGAGGTCGGGCTCGTCCACGTCCTGCACCGATCGATCCTGGACGAACTGCATCCCGCGCGTCCACGTGCTACCGATCCCCCACGCGGCGAGCGCGGTCAGCCACGGCAGGCGCGAGATCGCGATGTACGTCGCCCCGAGCTCCCATTCGGCGGAGGCCTTCAGCGCGAAGTACGTGAACCAACCGCCGTCGGGCGACAGGTCGCACCGCTGCGGGTAGATCGTGCCGCGAAGCCAGCCGCCGGGCTCGTAGACGGGCGTCTCGAGATCCCACCGGGAGACATGCATCCAATCGGTCGGACCCCGCCGGATCACCGCAACAACCCGGGCGTGGAGCGCGATGATGCCGAAGATCCGCGGACCCATCCGGCGATGGTAGTCGTCCGTGTGTGCGGACCCGAGCCGGTTAGCCGATCGCGCCTTCCATCTGGAGCTCGACCAGGCGGTTGAGCTCGACGGCGTACTCCATCGGAAGCTCGCGGGTGATGGGCTCGATGAACCCGTTCACGATCATCGCGGATGCCTCCGCCTCGGACAGGCCGCGGCTCATCAGGTAGAAGAGCTGGTCCTCGCCGATCCGAGAGACGCTCGCCTCGTGTCCGAGTTGCGCGGTCTCCTCCTCGACCTCCACGTACGGGTACGTGTCCGAACGTGATTCCTCGTCCAGGATGAGCGCGTCGCACCGGACGTTGGACTTGGCGTGGTGGGCACCGGGCTCGATGCGGACCAGGCCGCGGTAACCGGTGCGTCCGCCGTCCTTAGAGACCGACTTCGACGTCAGGACGCTCGTCGTGTGGGGCGCCGCGTGGATCGCCTTCCCACCCGCGTCGGTGTGCATGCCCTTGCCCGCGTAGGCCACGCTCAGCACCTCGCCGCGAGCGCCCTTGCCGAGCAGGTAGATCGACGGGTACTTCATCGTGACCTTCGAGCCGATGTTGCCGTCGATCCACTCCATCACGGCGTCCTCATACGCCGCCGCGCGCTTGGTCACCAGGTTGTAGACGTTGGTCGACCAGTTCTGGATCGTGGTGTACCGGACGCGCGCGCCCTTCTTGGCGATGATCTCGACCACGGCGGAGTGCAGCGAGTCGGTCGTGTAGATCGGCGCCGAGCATCCCTCCACGTAGTGCACGTAGGAGCCCTCGTCGGCGATGATCAGCGTCCGCTCGAACTGGCCCATGTTCTCGGCGTTGATCCGGAAGTAGGCCTGCAGCGGGATGTCGACGTGCACCCCCGGCGGGACGTAGATGAAGGAGCCGCCCGACCACACGGCCGAGTTCAGCGCGGCGAACTTGTTGTCGTTGGGCGGGATCAGCGTCCCGAAGTACTCCTTGACCAGGTCCGGGTAGTCACGGAGCGCCGAGTCCATGTCGGTGAACAGGACCCCGATGTCGTCGAGCTCCTTCTTGATCTTGTGGTACACGACCTCGGACTCGTACTGGGCCGAAACCCCGCCCAGATACTTCTTCTCGGCCTCGGGGATCCCGAGCTTGTCCCAGGTGCCCTTGATGTCCTCGGGCAGTTCCTCCCAGTTCTTGGCCTGCTTCTCCGTCGAGCGGATGAAGTAGTAGATGTTCTCGAAGTCGATGTCGGACAGGTCGGCGCCCCACCACGGCATCGGGCGGCGCTCGAAGTGCTTCAACGCCTTCAGCCGGAACTTCCGCATCCAGTCGGGCTCGGACTTCAGTGCCGAGATCTCCTCGACCACGGCGGGCGACAGCCCCCGCTTCGGCTCGAAGACGGAGTGGTCGGCGTCCTTCCAGTCGAAGCGATAGCCCTTCGAAAGCTCCTGGAGGTGCTCTTCCTGTGTGACGGCCATTGACTGCTCCCCGAAGATCGGCCGGCTGCCCGACCTCACTGTCCAGGATACCTACCCGCTCGGAGCTAAGTCCACCACGGCGGTAGGAAATGGGCGTCTCGGCGGCCGACGGACCGCGATCTAGAGGTCGTCGACGGCTCCCTGGATCCGTGTCTCCAGGTCTTCGAGCGCGGCCTGGATGGACTCCCAGGCGTCCTGGGCCTCGGCCTTCGCCTCGCCGGTCGCCTGGTTGGCTTGCTGCCGAAGTTCCTCGGCCTTGACCAGCAGGTCCTGGTAGGTCTCCCGCGCCTGGTCACCCGTCTGATCCGCGGCATCCGCCAGATCCGCTTGCAGCTCCTCCACGCCGGAACGCACCCGCTCGTAGGTCGAGCGGGTGGCGCCGCTGATGGCGTCTCCCGCGTCGGCCACCGCTTCCTGGGTGGCGTCGACGCCCTGGGCGATCGTGTCCTCGATCTGCCCGCCGATCTGGTCGGCCTGCTGGCAGCCGGTCGCGCCGAGCGCCAGCCCGGCGACGACCAACATCGACGCTGCGATCCGTTGCATGTCGGAGCCCTACCCAGAACCCGCGGTCCGGAACCGACGGTCGCCGTCCGTCGCCCGGGACCGGCTCGGATGCCCTCGCGCGCAAGGGCTCCTACGACGGCCCCGATCGGCCGACAATTGGGTCGTGAGCCTCCAACGGATCCCCGCGGTGCCCTTCCTCTTGCGCCAGGTGCGCGTGGGCGTCGGGCCACGGGTCTGACCGTGGCCGCCCTCGCCGTGTCCTACTTCGGTCTCGAGCGGGCCCCCTTCCACCGCGTCGGGCTCGCCGTCGTGCTAGGCGTCGCCGCCGTCGGAGGCGTGGCCATCGCCGCCTTGCCATGGCCGCGGCTGTTCGAGACGACGGGGATGCGGCTCCTGTACGCGTGGTCCGTCGCCGACCCTGACCCTGGACCGGAGCCAGGTCGTCGAGGTCACCCTGGACGCCGTGGGCGGCCTGGCGTTCGGCGATGCCGCGTTCGTGGCGCTCCACGAGGACGGTTCCGTGTCCCACGTGGTCGGGAGCCGCGGGCGTTTCGACGACGACGGAGCCGTGTCCACCGACCCGGCGCTGGACGTGATCGACCTGGTCGTGGCGCAGGGTGAGACGGTGGTCGTGGAGGGGCTTCCCGAGGGCGTCCCCGACGGTCCCGCGGTCCGGATCGGGAGCCCCGTTTGGGTGGGCGGCTGGATGGCGGCCGTGCTGGTCGGGGGGACCGAAGGAGATCGGTCGATCGCGCCGCATCGGCTGGAGGCGTTCGAGCTGCTCGCGACGAACGCCGGGCTCGCCATGGAGAACGCGGGCCGGTACGAGGAACAGCGCCGGACCGTCGAACGGCTCGAGGAGACCGAGCGGCTGAAGGCCGACTTCATCACGTCCGTATCCCATGAGCTCCGGAACCCGGCTCACCTCGATCCTCGGCAACGCGGTCACGCTCGAACGGGCCTGGAGCGAGATCGACGACGCCACCCGGGTCGACCTGCTTGCCAGCCTCACCGCCAGGGCGCGCGAGCTCGAGGAGAAGATCACCGAACTCGTCGACATCTCGGGCTCCGAGAGCGCGACCCGTGGGAGTTTCCGCGCCCTCGACCTATCGACGTGGTCGCCACGGCCGAGCAGATGGGTGTCTCGCTTTCGTCGCCTCGATTCGTCGTGAACGTTCGGCCGGGTCTGGTCACGTTCGGCGATCCCGCCCTCCTCTCGCAGGTGATCCGGAACCTGCTCGAGAACGCTTCGAC
>DASUMC010000166.1:0-12789 GCA_036277855.1 Actinomycetota bacterium | reverse complement strand
CCGAACTTCGTCCCGGAGGAGGGCACCCGCGAGGCCGAGATCGCCGAGGTCCAGATCGTCCGCCCGAACGGCTCGAGCGAGGGGGCGATCCTGCGCGGCGATCCGCTCACGATCGTGATCGACGTCCGCCAGCACGAGCCGGTCGACGATCTGGACGTGGACTTCGCGGTCCTGGATGGGGCGACGAACCACGCGGTGCTCGACGCTCGCACCTCGCGCGCAGGTCTTGATCTCGGGAGGTTCGAGAAGAAGCGCGTGCGCTTCCGGATCGAGTCCTTCCCGTACGAGCCAGGCAAGTACTGGGTGACGGTCGGGTTGTCGAACCGCACCACCGGGCACCTCTACCACGTGCAGACCCAGCGGTATCTGTTCGAGGTGGTCGACGCGCCCCGCGTACAGGAGCGCGTCGGGGTCTCCGTGGCCGTTGGGGTCGAGGACCTGTGACCGAACCCGCGACCGACCCGATCACGACCCAGACGAAAGGAAACCCTCCGATGCTGATCGTGCTGATCCTGTTCTCGGTCACGCTGGCAGCCATCGCGCAGCTGGCGCTCAAGCACGGCATGAACCTCGTGAACGACGAGCTCGCGCCCTACACCTTCTCGCTGAATGGTCCCTCGCTGCGGGTGGTCGTCGGCCAGCCGTTCGTCTGGGGCGGGCTGTTCCTGTTCGGCCTGTCCGCGCTCGTCTGGCTCGTGGTGCTGTCGAGGGCCTCGCTCTCGTTCGCCTACCCGTTCGCCGCGCTCACCTACGTGCTGATCCTGGTCTTCGACCAGTTCGTGCTGGACGAGACGGTGCCGCCGCTGCGCTGGGCGGGGGTCGCGTTCATCGGCGTCGGGATCTTCCTCGTCTCGCAGACCCAGCACACGTGACCCGATGAAGGCCGTCGTGCTCGTCGGCGGTGAGGGAACTCGCCTGCGCCCGCTCACCGAGACCCTGCCCAAGCCGCTCCTCCCGCTCGTGGACCGGCCGAGCCTCGATCACGTGCTCGACCACCTGGCGGGGCACGGCGTGCACGAGGTCGTGCTGTCGAGCTCGTACCTGGAGGAGACCTTCCACGCGTTCATCCAGGCCCGTCGCGGCGACCCGTCGATCACCTGGATCACCGAGACCGAACCGCTCGGCACGGGCGGCGCGATCGTGAACGCGCTCGAAACCCTCGACACGGACGACCCCTTCTTCGCGCTCAACGGCGACATCCTCACCGACCTGGACCTCACCGGGATGCTCGCGAGGCACCGCGACCGGGGCGCGGTGGCGACGATCGCGCTCACGCACGTCGAGGACGCTCGGCCGTACGGCCTCGTGCCGATGGACGCCGACGGGGGAGTGCTCGAGTTCCGCGAGAAGCCCTCGGAGCTCGTGCCCGGCCACATCAACGCGGGCACCTACCTCATCGGCCCCGCCTCGCTCGAGGGCTGGACCCGCGGCGAGACCGTGTCGATCGAGCGTCAGATCTTCCCGGCGCTCATCGCGGCAGGGCGACCCCTCGCGGGGTTCCCGTCCGAGGCGTACTGGATGGATCTCGGGACGCCGCAGGCGTACCTGCAGG
Organism: Actinomycetota bacterium; assembly: GCA_036277855.1. Taxonomy (GTDB): domain Bacteria; phylum Actinomycetota; class UBA4738; order UBA4738; family HRBIN12; genus DASSJM01. Next base: position 11,237 of record DASUMC010000166.1, on the reverse strand, counting down.
CGCAGTTCGACCTGCTCGACGGCCGGGTGGACGGACACCGCCCGTACCCGTCGCCGTTCGTGGACGCCGACGGCACGATCGGGCGGGGCGCGACCGTGAACGAGCACGTCGTCGTCGGGCCGCGTGCCACGATCGAGACCGGGGCGCGCGTGAGCGACACCGTCCTGCACGAGCGGGCGGTGGTCGAACCCGGCGCGGTCGTCGAGCGCTCGATCCTCGGCCCCGGCTCGATCGTGATGCGGGGTGGGTCGATCCGCGACTCCGTGCTGGGCGAAGGGGCGGTGGTGGGCGCCGGCGCATCGGTGCGCGACGGTCGCGTGCGACCTGGGGAACGGGTCGGGGCGTAACCATCGGGGCCGCCGGGGCGTTGTGATACGGTGCGGAGCCGCCCGACCGTCCTCATCGAACCTATGCGTAGAACCCTCATCCTCGTCCTGCTGGTCGCCCTGGCCCTCGCCGCGATCCCGGCGAACGCCGGACCGAATCGCGAACCGAACGGGCCGGACGGACCCACGGAGTTCCGTCTGTTCGGCGCCGGCTTCGGGCATGGCCTCGGGCTTTCGCAATGGGGGGCGTACGGGCTCGCGAAGCAGGGGTGGGGCCCGTCGAAGATCCTCAAGCACTTCTACTCGGGGACCCGAGTCGCGCGCGAGGGCTCCCCGCCGAAGAACCTCCGGATCGGGCTGACGCAAGGCAAGGACTCCGTTCGGCTCGAGGCGCAGGCCGGGCCCGTGGAGATCCGGCTCGGTGATGCGCAGACCGGTTCGGCGGTCGCGACGATCCCCCCCGGCGAGACGTGGAAGGTTCGTGCCGCCGGGAACCAATACCTGATCGTGGACGCGACCGGGACCACCGTGGACAGCGTCGGCGGTCCGCTCGAACCGATCTCCATCGTGTACGAGCAGAACGGTGCGCGCGTGCGCGTCCATGAGGCCGCCCACACGTACAACCGCGGCTCGATCGAGTTCGGCCTGTACTCGTGCGCCGGAGGGTGCGCGATGCGACTCGTCCTCACGATCGATCCCCAGGACTACCTGTACGGCCTCGGCGAGGTTCCGAGCTCGTGGCCGATGTCTGCCCTCAAGACCCAGGCGATCGCGGCGCGGACGTACGCGTTCACGAAGGCCGCGGTCTCGCAGCACCGGGCGGTGTGCGACTGTGCCCTCTACGCGAGCTCGTACGACCAGGTGTACTCGGGCTGGGACAAGGAGGGGGGCGTCGACGGTGACCGGTGGGTCTCGGCCGTCAACCAGACCGACGGTCAGGTGGTGCTGAACGGCGGGCAGACGATCCAGGCCTTCTACATGTCCTCCTCGGGCGGGTACACCGAGAACAACGAGAACGTGTGGGGCGGCACGCCCATCGATTATCTGCGCGGTGTGTGCGACCCCGGCGACTACACCGCCGAGAACCCGAACGCCATCTGGGAGCGGACGTTCACCACCGCGCAGGTGACCGGGCATCTCGGGCTCGGCATCGGGGCCGTGACCGGGTTCACCAACGTGGACCGCGGCGTCTCGGGAAGGATCGTGTCGGTCACGGTCAAGGGCGCGAACGGCCAGGCCGCGATCAGCGGCGACAGGTTGCGCTCGAGCCTCGGTCTCCCGGACGACCGACTGTGGATCAACGCGGACCGGAGCATCACTGGCGAGATCCGGGCCAAGTACGACGGCCTCGGCTGCTCGCCCGGGCTCCCGACCTCGCGCCAGGTCTCGGTCGCCGGCGGCCAGCGGCAGAAGTTCGAGGACGGGATGATCTACCACTCGGCTTCGGCCGGCGCGCATTTCCTGCGGGGCCTCGTGCTGAACCGCTATCTGCTCAAGGGCGGCCCGGCGGGTCGCCTCGGGTTCCCGACCTCGGACGTCCACAGGCTGCAGAACGGGAACCTCCGGGCGAGCTTCGAGCGCGGCGTCATCACGTGCGACCCCGACGACTCGAGCTGCACCGTCGGCTAGTCCCGACTCCTCCCTACTTTCTTCTGGCCCTACTTTCTTCTGGCCCTACTTCTGGAACAGCGGGCCGAGCAGCCCGTGCGGAGCCTCCGGCGCGACCGAGGTTCCGCGGAATGCATCGACGAACGACGTCGTCATCGTGACCGCCTGGTCCGCCGAGATCGTCGCGGGGCACATCCACCGCGTGTTCCAGGCGAGGAGCGCGAACGCGCGATCGTCCGGGAGCGCGGGGTAGGGGGCCATGATCACGCGGTCCTCGTCGCGGGCGATCGCCGCCAGGCGATCGATGGTCTCCTGGACCAGCCCGCCCTCGGCGACGGGGCGGTAGTAGATGATCACGTAGGCGTGTTCGAGGTTGTGGACCGCCCGCGTCTCGGGGACCGGGATCCGGTAGACGTGCGGGTCCGGCGGCAGGGGCGACGCGTCGTGCGGTCCGGCCGCTGCCGGCCGATCGGGGTAGTCGAACGACTCACCGGGCGCGAGGTGGACCCGCGACGGGTTCGGCACGACGGGCTGCTCCAGTTCGCCGCACCCCGCCGCCGCCGCCGCCGAACGCGCCGCGGCCGAGATCTCGCCGGGTCCGGGCGTCCGGAAGAAGAGCAGCCATCCGAGCGCGATGAAGGCCCCGATCGCCACGAACCGCGCGACGCCCCAAGGCCGACGCTCGGCGGGCTGAGGCGATCGGGCGCGCGAGGGCGAGGTCCTTGTGGCCTTGGGTCGGGATCCCGTCGGTGACCGAGACCCGGAGGGTCGCCGCTTGCGTTTGTTCGCCAACGCGGCGCCGCTAGGGGTTGATCGAGGAGAAGTCGAACGTGGACGGGATCGGGTCGGGGAGCTCGGCGGCGGTCCCGTACGTGACCACGATCACGGTCTGATCGTCCAGCTGGACGTCCTGAAGGTTGTCCGTGACCTCATCGCCGTCCACGAACACCTGGAGGCGATTATCCCCATCGTTGCAATACGCCCCCAGGCAGCTCGGCGTGAAGCGGACGCCCCACACGCCGAAGAACTCGCCGAGCGTGAACTCGCGTGATTCGGACGACTCGAGATGCACCAGGCCCGTGTCGTCGTGCGTGTGGATCGACTGGATCGTCTCCGCCGCGGGGTCGATCCCGATGTCGGTCGGGATGCGTTCGTTCTGCCCGTGGACGAAGATCTGCACGTTGGCGTGCTCGTGCATGGTCGTGCCTTCCGCCGGGAGGCCGAGCGCGGTCGCACGCGCGGCCGACTTCGCGGCGTTCGCGTCCCAGGGGGCCTCGGTCGTGAGCTCGCCGGGGAGGGCGACCGTGGACGTGTCCCGCTCGTTCCGGTTGGTGAAGAAGAACACCCCTGCGGCGACCGCGATCGTGATCCCGACGATCCACGCGAGCTGACGCCGCCGCTGGGCCCTCGCGATCCTGCGCCGGGCCGCCTCGCGTTCGGCGCGGGCGAGCTCCTTCTTCTCGGCCCGCGAGCGCTGCGCTCCGGCAGGCGGCCGGCGGGGGGGCGCGCTCGGACGTTGCGGCCGTGGTTCCGTCTTGGGTTGGGCGGATTCCACCCGATCCGGCTGCGACGCGTCGTTCGACCCCGCGGGGCGCGGCCGCTCCGCCGTCCGGGTCGAGGCGGCCGACGGGCGGTTCCCCGAACGGCTCTGGGGCCTGCGGCGCTTCTTCGCCATGGCTCGTCCTCAGCGTCCTCGGCCGGTCAGAAGGCGTTGCCCGCCTCGGGCGCCTCGCCCTTGTACTCGCGCTGTTCGAACGTTGGAAACGCGTACTCCGAGGTGAACCCAAACGCGGCCGCGAGGTTCACGTTCGCGCATGTCTGCACGTTGTGCCAGGCGACCAACGCCATCTGGGTTCCGGCAGGAAGCGTTCCGGCAGCCCCCTCGTCTGGATAGTCGTACGGGGCGACGATCACGCGGTCCCCGACGTTGGTGCCCTCGTAGAACGTGCGGATCCGATCGAGCTCCTCCCCCGACACGTCGGGCGCATACCAGACGATCGCCGCGCCGTGCTCGAGCGAGTGGATGACGCGGTCGATCGGCGGCGGCGTGCCGTACACGCCGGCCCCGTACGGGATCGCGTTGTGCGGTCCGGACGCAGGGGGCACGGACGGATACGTCGAGAGTGGCACCGACGCGACCACATGGGCCGTGTCCTGACTCTTCGGCTGGTACGGACCGACGTTTTCCACCGGGCCGCAGTCGGCGGTCTGCCTCGCCTGGTCGACGGAGGCCAGAAGGTCCGACGGCGTCGCCTGGGCCTCCTTGGGTCTGGTGAGGGCGAACGCGGCAACCCCCGCGATCAGGACGACCACGACGCCGATCGCGACCCGGCGGTTGCGGCGGCTCCTGGCCATCTTGCGCTGCAGCTCGACACGCTGACGCCTGGCCTCCTCCTTGCGCTCGGCCTTGGTCAGACGCTGCTTCGAAGTTTGGTCGGCCATCTCTGGGTTCCGCCCGGAAGCGATCCTCCAGGATAGCGGGGAAGTGACCGGTTCGGACGGTCCGATCTGCCGGTCCGAACAGCGAGTCCGATCTGAGCCCGGGGCCTTGCGGCGACCCACCCGCCTTCCTATGCTTCGGCCGACTTCCCCTCGGCGTGGGCCGGCCCCCTGCCGGCCGGAAGGGGGAGGCATGGCGGATACGGACACGGGCACCGGAAACGTTGTTCGGGTGGGGGCGCCGCCCACCGGCGGCCTCGACCGGTTCTTCAAGATCTCCGAGCGCGGCTCCACCGTGCGGATCGAGATCATCGCCGGCATCACGACGTGGCTGACGATGGCCTACATCCTGTTCGTGAACCCGGCCATCCTCGGCTTCGCGGGGGTCCCGGACCTGGAGCCGCTCGGCCTGCCGTTCGCGCAGGTCTTGACCGTCACCGCGCTCGTCGCCGGGGTGATGACGATCCTCATGGGCGTCGTCGCCAACTACCCGTTCGCGCTCGCCGCCGGGTTGGGGCTGAACGCCTTCGTCGCCTTCACACTCGTCGCGGCGAACGGGTTGTCGTTCCCACAGGCGATGGGCGTCATCGTCGTCGAGGGCATCATCATCACCGTCCTGGTCCTCACGGGCGTCCGCGAGGCGGTCCTGAACGCGATCCCCTTGGACCTCAAGCGCGCGATCGGTATCGGCATCGGGGCGTTCATCGCGCTGATCGGTCTCGTGAACGCGGGTGTGGTCGTCAACACCGGACCGACGCCGCTCGGTCTCGCCGACGAGCTGACGACATGGCCGATCGGCATCTTCGTGGTGGGGCTCGCCTTGAGTGGCGCGCTGGTGGCACGCAGGGTCAAGGGGGCCCTGCTGATCGGGATCTTGGTCTCGACGGTCCTGGCAGTCATCGTGAACGAGGCGAAGGACCTGTCGATCTGGGGCAACGGGATCGCGGCAATCCCGGACAAGGTCGTCGACACGCCGGACTTCGGGCTGGTGGGCGCGTTCTCGTTCGACTTCTTCTCGGTACTCGGCACGGCGACCGCGCTCGCGGTGGTGCTCTCCGTGATGCTGTCGGACTTCTTCGACACGATGGGCACGGTGATCGGCCTCGGCGGCGAGATGAAGATGCTGGACTCGAACGGCAGGCTCCCCGGCATCAAGCGGGTCCTGCTGGTCGACTCGCTCGCGGCCGCGGCCGGCGGCGCCGCGTCGGCGTCCTCGAACACCACCTACATCGAGAGCGCGTCGGGGATCTCGGAGGGCGGTCGGACGGGGCTCGTGGCGGTGGTCGTCGGCGTGCTGTTCCTGCTCGCGATGTTCTTCTCGCCGATCGCGGGCGTGATCCCGCCGGAGGCGACGGCGCCGGCGCTCGTGCTCGTCGGCTATTTCATGATGGTGCTCGTCAAGGACATCGCGTGGTCGGACCCCGGGATCGGGATCCCGGCGCTGCTCACGATCGTGATGATGCCCTTCACCTACAGCATCACCAACGGCGTGGGGGCGGGGTTCATCTCGTACGTCGTGATCGCGGTGCTCCGCGGCAGGTGGCGGGACGTCCACCCGCTCCTGTACGTCGCGGCCGCGATCTTCGCCTGGTACTTCGTGCACGGGGTGGTCTAGGCCGAGGGGTTGCGGGCCGGTTCACTCGGTCCGCAGGTGCTCGGAGAGGTCGAGCGGGGGCCGCGGCGGCGCGGCCCCCGCCGGCATCGGGCCCACCGCGACGGTCCCGAGCGCGAACCACTCGTCGGGCATCCCCAGCGCGGCGCGACTCTCCTGCTGGCAGAACAGCGTCGAGGAGATCCAGGACGAGGCGAGCCCCTGGGCCGAGAGGGCGAGGAGCAGGTTCTGGATCGCCGCCCCGCCGGACAACAGGAACATCTCCTGCTCGGCGTGGGAGCGCTCGGCGTCGGCGTAGGGATGGGCGCCCCGGAAGCGGACCCACGGGACGATCAGGACGGGCGCGGCGCCGAGGACCGCGTCGCTCCCGGCGATCCGGCGTTCGATCGTGGCCTCCGGCGTCCCGTCGCGTCGCAGGTCCTCGCGCCATGCGTCGGCGATGGCGCGGAGCAACCGCCGCTTGGCCGCCGCGGTCCAGATCGCCGTGAACGACCACGGACGGGTGTGATGCGGCGCCGGCGCGGTGCAGGCGGCGCGGACGGCCTCCTCCACCGCCTCGCGTGATACCTCGCCGTCCCCGAACGCCCGGATCGTTCGGCGCTCCGAGATCGACAGGAGCGGGGACGTCCGGAACAGATCCTCCTCCGGCGGGCGGACCATCTCGGACGCCGGCACCGATGCCGGCTCGAACCCGACGCCCCGGACGATCGCCACCGGCACCCGCGCGGCCTTGCCCATCGCGAGCCCACTCGCGGCGGCCACCTCGTCGGCGAGCGCCACGACGGTCGCCTCGAGCTCGCGGCCCTGGTGGTCGGGGGTGCCCCTCAGGTCCACGAGGGCCGGGATGCCGGCGCAGCCGATCGAGACGTTGACCAGACCACGCCGCCAGGTCCTGCCGAACGTGTCCGTGATCACGACGGCCGCCTCGACGCCGAGCCGTTCGCGCAGGTCGCGGCGGAGCCGTTCCGCGGAGGCGTCCGGATCCTCCGGGAGCAGCGTGAGGAACCCGTCTTCCACGTTCGAGGCGTCGACGCCGGCGTTCGCGCACACGAAGCCGTGGCGTGTCTCGGCGATCACCAGGTCCCCGCGTCGGGCGACGACGCGGCGCGTCTCGAGTTCGACCCAGGCGTCGCGGCCGCCGTCGCCCACGGGGACGACTCGTCCCTCGGCCTTGGACACGATCTTCTGCGTGATCGCGACGACGTCCCCGTCGCCCAGACCGGTCGTGCCGAGCGGTTGGGCGAGGAGCGCGGCGAGATCGTCGCCCGGTCGCACCTCCGGGATCCCCTCGACGGGCAGCACGTGGATGGGCATGCGAGAGGGGGTCGCCCCGATCACCCCAGCAGACCGAGCGCGAACCGCGCGAGTGCCTCCGCCTTCGCGTCGTCGGTCATGATCGAGTCGGTCGCGCCGACGCGCAGCCCGGTGGCCTCGATCCGGGGGATGAGCGCGCGGTCGACGTCGTCGACGACCCAGGCGCCCAGGAGCCCCCGGTAGCATTCCGCGGCCCCGGCCGCGGTGACCTCGGCGCCGGTCGCCGGCATCAGCCGGTCCGCCATCCCGGCGAGCGGCGCACCGGCCACGATCCCGCTCACGCCGACGACATCGGTTCGACGCGCCCCGACGGCGTCGCGGATACCCGGGACCGCGAGGATCGGACCGAGCGAGGCGACCGGATTCGATGGGCACAGCACGATCGCGTCCGCTTCCGCGAGCGCCTCGAGGACGCTGGGCGCCGGTCGCGAACGCTCGGCTCCCTCGTACCGAACGGCTTTCACCTCGTCGCGTCCGCCGCGGCGGACCCAGTAGTCCTGGAAATGCAGCTCGAGCTCCTCGCCGTCGGCGACCACGGAGATCCGCGTGGTCACCGGGTCATCGCTCATCGGGAGGATCCGCGGCGCCACGCCGAACCGCCGCGCGACGGCGGCCGTCGCCGAGGTCAGCGTCTCGCCCGCCGCCAGGAGGTTCGTCCGGTAGAGGTGGGTGGCGAGGTCGAGGTCGCCGAGATTGAACCACGCCTGTTCCAGATCGAAGGATCGCAGCTCCTCGGTCGCGCGGAAGGTCTCGTCGCGGCGACCCCATCCGCGTTCGCGATCGAAGACGTCGCCGAGCCAGTACGTCACCGAGTCGAGATCGGGCGACACGTGCAGCCCGTGCATCGTGATGTCGTCGCCCGTGTTCGCGATCACGGTGACCGTTTCCGGCGCAACGGCGCGTACCAGCCCCCGCAGGAACTTCCCCGCGCCGATCCCGCCGGCCAGCGCCGTCACCCGCATCCACGGCAGCGTAGTACGCTCGCGAACGGATGGCCGAGGCCACGACCGCGCACGCGCTTCGGCGCGCGCTCGCCCGCGCAGGCGCTGGCAAGGCGCTGTCGGTGGACGAGATCGAGGCGCTGCTCGGGGCGCGCGGTCCGGACCTGCGACGGCTCATGTCCCTCGCGTCGCGCCTGCGCGAGCTGGGACACGGCAACACCGTGACGTACTCCCGCAAGGTCTTCGTTCCGCTCACGATGCTGTGCCGCGATCACTGTCATTACTGCACGTTCGCCAAGACTCCCGCCAGGCTCGAACGGCCCTTCCTGTCGCCCGAGGAGGTCGTGGCGATCGCCGAGGCGGGGCGGCGTCTCGGGTGCAAGGAGGCGCTGTTCACGCTCGGCGACCGGCCGGAGGAGCGTTACCCGGTGGCGCGCACGTGGCTCGCCGAACGCGGGTTCCGCTCGACGCTCGAGTACGTCCGAGCGGCCGCGATCCGCGTGATCGAGGAGACGGGGCTGCTCCCGCACCTCAACCCGGGGGTCATGTCCTACGAGGAGATGGCGCGGCTCAAGCAGGTCGCGCCCTCGATGGGGATGATGCTCGAGACCTCCTCCGACCGCCTGTCCGGACGCGGCGGGCCGCACTTCGGCTCGCCGGACAAGGTGCCGGCCGTCCGGCTCCGCGTGATCGAGGACGCCGGGCGTCTGGCGATCCCGTTCACGACGGGCATCCTCGTGGGGATCGGCGAAACCTTCGCCGAGCGCGCCGAGTCGCTGCTCGCGATCCGCGAGTTGCATCGGCGTTACCGCCACGTCCAGGAGATCATCGTCCAGAACTTCCGGGCCAAGCCCGGGACCGCGATGCACGCCGCCCCCGAGCCGGGCGACGAGGAGTTCCTGGCCACCGTGGCGACGGCCAGGGTCGTCTTCGGGCCGCGGATGCACGTCCAGGCGCCGCCGAACCTTTCCGACCCTGAGCAGCAGACCAGATTGCTGGACGCGGGGATCGATGACTGGGGCGGGGTCTCCCCGCTCACCCCCGACCACGTGAACCCCGAGCGCCCGTGGCCGGCGATCGAGGAGCTCGACCGCCGCACGGCCGAGCGCGGGCTCGAGCTCCGCGAGCGGCTCACGATCTATCCGGAGTTCGCGCTCCGACCCGATCCGTTCCTCGCGGGCAAGATGCGCGCCCCGGTCGCCGCCGTGATGGGCCCGGAGGGCCTGGCCGCGCAGACGCTCGCGACGCCGATCCGGTGGCAGGACCCCGAGGTCGCCTGGAAACCCCGGTCGACCGAGCTGACGTTCGCGAAGGTCGAGGGCGCCGGACTGCGGGCGGACGCCGAGGTCGTCTACGGCGAGACCGACGTGCCCGAACGCACCCGGGCGTGGCACGCGGAGCGCGTGCCCCCGCGCCGGCTCGCCGCCGAGATCCGCTCGGGGCTCGCCAAGGCGGAGGCGCACCGGCCGCTGACCGACGGGGAGGCCTTCGCGTTGTTCCGGGCGGACGGGGACGACCTCGAGGCCCTGTGTGCGGTGGCCGACGGCCTGCGGCGCGACGCGGTGGGCGACGACGTCACCTACGTCGTCAACCGAAACATCAACTTCACGAACGTCTGCTACGTCGGTTGCCGATTCTGCGCATTCGCACAACGCGAGATCGACCCCGAGTCCTTCACGCTCACGCTCGCCGAGGTGGCCGAGCGCGCCCGGGAGGCCGCCGCGTGGGGGTGCACGGAGGTGTGCATGCAGGGCGGAATCCACCCCGATCTGCCGGGTTCGTTCTACTTCGACCTGCTCGACGCCGTGAGGGCGGCCGCTCCGGGGATCCACATCCATGCGTTCAGCCCGATGGAGGTGCTGAACGGCGCCACGAAGCTCGGGATCTCGTTCCGCGAATTCCTGCAGGAGTGCCGCCGGCACGGCCTGGGGACGATCCCCGGGACCGCAGCCGAGATCCTGGACGACGACGTCCGATGGGTCCTGACCAAGGGCAAGCTGCCCGCCGACGTATGGGAGCAGATCGTCCGAACCGCGCACGACCTGGGGATCCGCAGCTCATCGACGATCATGTTCGGGCACGTCGACGCGCCCCCGCATTGGGTTTTCCACATCCGGCGGCTCGCGCGGATCCAACGTGACACGGGCGGATTCACCGAGTTCGTCCCGCTCCCGTTCGTGCACCAGAACGCGCCGATCTACCTCGCCGGCAAGGCGCGACCGGGTCCCTCCTTCGAAGACAACCGGCGGATGCACGCCGTCGCGAGGGTCCTGCTCGACGGAGTTATCCACAACGTGCAGGTCTCGTGGGTCAAGATGGGCGTCGAAGCGTGTCAGGCGATGCTGAACGGCGGCGCGAACGACTTCGGCGGCACCCTGATGGAAGAAACGATCAGCCGCATGGCCGGCGCGGAGTGGGGGATCCGCATGGAGGCTTCCGAGATCCACACCGCGATCACCTCGATCGGCAGAACGCCCGTCGAACGTTCGACAACGTACGAACGGTTGCAGCGCAACGTGAACGGGCATGGTCCAGACGCATCGATGGCGCCGGCAAAGGCCGCGATCGTTGCGCGAACACGCTCGGAGGACCGTTTCCGTCAAGGAGATTGACCGAACCGGTCAATGAGATAGACCATCGAAATACTTCGCACAACCCCTTGCACCCACGCCCGAGCACGTATTCGATTGTTCTGGGGACGCATGTGGAGATGTCCGAGAACTCGAGTTTCCCTCTTGCCAAGAGGGGAGCAGATGGCCCAGAATCACACGCGTGTGATTTCGGGGAGGGAACGGGGACCACATGCATCACTACATCCCATGGCAGGAGCGGGCACGGTGTCGGCAACACGATCCCGAGGTGTTCTTCCCCGAGAAGGGGGGTTCATCGAGAGAGGCCAAGCGGATCTGCGCCGATTGTCCGGTTCGCATCGAGTGCCTCAACTACGCCCTTCGCCGCGACGAGCGGTACGGGGTGTGGGGAGGGATGAGCGAACGC
>DASUMC010000165.1:0-3366 GCA_036277855.1 Actinomycetota bacterium | reverse complement strand
CGGATCCGGGCCTGCGACTGATCGGTCTCGAACTCGACGGGGGCGTCCGACAGGCTCTTCACGGTGTCCGCGAGCAACCGCGCCGGGACGAGCGAGATCCCCGGCTCCCCCACCTGCACGTCGATCGACAGCCGGGCCGAGACCTCCAGATCCGTCGTCGTGAGCGTCAACGCGCCCTCGGACGACGCCTCGATCAGGACCCCGGTGAGGGCCGGGATCCCCGGCCTCGACGAGACGCCGCGTTGGACGGTCTGCAGCGCCTCCGACAGCGCATCGCGATCACACCGGAACTTCACGTGTGCACCTCCTGACTGCTTCTTGGTTCATCTCTTACTTCCTTTAGTAGCAGTAGGGGCTGGGGAAAACGGGGATAGCACCCCATCCTGCGAGCGTAGCGGGCCCGTGGGACATGTGGACCGGCTGTGGGAATCGGTGGACCCGCTCGAGCCCCGCCCGGTCCCGTCCCCGGCGTCTCCCGCGTTCCCCACAGGGCCGTCCCCACGGCCGGGGTGGGCGCTCATCCCGCTCGGGCCCGGCCGCGGATGATGCGGGACAGATCCTGGACCTGGCGGTAGGTGGCCGTCCGGGCGCGCATGTCCTTCTCGACCTTCAAGATCCCGTGGCGGGCCGTCGTGTGGTCGCGCCCGCCGAACGTCTCCCCGATCTTGACCAGGGACTGCCCGCTGCACTCGCGCATCAGGTACATCGCGACGTGGCGGGCCGTCGTCAGCGGCCGGGATCGGTTCGGCGAGATCAGGTCCTGGACCGACAGGCCGAAGTAGCGAGCGCTCTCCTCCAAGATCAGGTCCGGCGGGATCTCGGCCTCGGCCTGGGGCAACAGGTCCTCGAGCGCCTGCTCCGCGAGCTCGCTGGTGATCGGTTGCCCGGTGAGGTCGCCCCACGCAACCACCCGCACGAGCGCACCCTCGAGCTCGCGGATGTTCTGGTCGAACGTGTTGGCGATGAACTCGATCACGTCGTCGGGGACGTGGAGCTCGTCGCGCTGCGCCTTCAGCTGCAGGATCGCGATGCGGGTCTCCAGGTCCGGTGGCTGCACGTCGACGCACAGGCCGAGGCGGAACCGCGACTGGAGTCGTTCCTCCATGCCGAGCTCCTGGGGCGGGCGGTCCGATGCGATCACGATCTGGCGGTCCTTCTGGTGCAGCGCGTTGAACGTGTGGAAGAACTCGGTCTGGGTCTCCTCGCGCTTGGCGAGGAACTGGATGTCGTCGACCATGAGCACGTCGATGTCGCGGTACCGCGCGGCGAACTGGTAGCCCTGTCGTTCGCGCACCGCCTTGATGAACTCGGCCATGAAGCTCTCGCTCGTCACGTACTTGACGCGCAGACGCGGGGAAAGCCCGAACATCTGATGCCCGATCGCGACGAGCAGGTGGGTCTTGCCGAGCCCCACGCCGCCGTAGATGAACAGCGGGTTGTACGCCTTGGACGGCGGCGTGTCGGCGACCGCCATCGCCGCGGCGTGCGCGAACCGGTTCGACGGCCCCGCGACGAAGGTCTCGAAGGTGTAGTTCGGGAAGGGCAGGCCCGGGGCGCCGAACGCCGCGCGTTCCGCCATCGGCTTGTGTTCGGGCGGATCCGGCGGTTCACGTTGCGGTGCAACCTCTTCGGGTGGCGCCGAATCCAGCTCGATCGAGACGGGAAGACCGACCGCCTCGGCCGCCGCGTCTCGGATCAACCCGACGTAGTGTTTGGCGAGCCGGTCGCGCACGTACTCGGAGGGCGCGACGACCTCGAGCACCCCGTCGTGCAGGCTCGTGGCGCGAACGCCCCCGAACCACATCGAGAACGAGCTCTCCGAGAGCTCCTCCTGTGCGCGTTCGACGACGTGCGCCCAGGTCCGTTCGGCGGCTTCCTCGAACGATGCGATCGCCATAGCTATCCACAGCGCCTTTCCACAGTTGTGGAAACTCTTGGGGGAAGAGATGGCGCCCCGCGGTGAGGATCGACGCCCCCGGGGAACGAGGCCGGACTATAGCACCGCGGTTTTCCCCATCGCCCCGTCGGAAGGGCCTCTTGTCACACTTTCTCGTGCATCCTCGTGCATCGAACCCGTCGAGACCGGACTTCGGCGACCGGTCCGGCGTGCGAAGGCCTCCGCTATACTGCGTGAACCGCCGAGCGCAGCTCTGCCGGCGCGACGACGAGGAAGAACGCGATGTCCAAGCGAACCTACCAACCGAACAACCGCCGCCGTCACCGCAAGCACGGGTTCCGCGTACGGATGCGAACGCGGGCGGGCCGATCGATCCTGGCGCGACGGCGTGCGAAGGGCCGGACGCGGCTGTCCGCGTAGGTACGTCGACGAGCGCGGATCGGGTCGCGCGGACCCTGTCTTCCGGCAAAGCATTTCACGGAGAACGGGTGGTAGTGTTTGTCGCCCCCGGGACCGGGTCGGCAGCGTTCGTTGCCGGCCGGCGGATCGGTGGCGCGGTGCTCCGCAACCGGGCCCGGCGGATCCTCCGGGCCGCGTGGCGCGAGCTCGCTGACGAGGTCGAGGACGGATACGACGTGGTCGTGGTGGCAAGGGCCGCGATCGTCGGAGCTCGGACACAGGAACTGGTGGCGGAGGTTGCGGAGTTGCTCTCGCGCGCGCAGGTGATCCGGACGTGAGCCACGTGCACCGTATCGCCTGGAAGGCGGGGGCGCCGGCGCGGCTCTCGTTGCTCGGCCTCATCCGCTTGTACCGCGTCACGCTGTCCGGATGGCTCGGCGGCCAGTGTCGCTTCTACCCCACCTGTTCGCGCTACGCCGAGGACGCGATCCGGCTGCACGGCGCGATGCGGGGCACGCTGATGGCGGCCTGGAGGATCGCACGATGCGGCCCGTTCACCGGCGGCGGCGTCGATCGCGTCCCCGCGCCGAGCCGATCCACGGGATATGACGCCGTCATACACGCGGAGCCTGGCCGATGATCGCGCTCGCCCCATGGCAGGCGTTGCTCGATGCGCTCGGCTGGGTGGTCGCCCAGATCTACGACTTCATCCCGAACTACGGGGTGACCATCATCCTGCTCACCATCGTGATCCGGCTGGTCCTGCTCCCGCTCGGGATCAAGCAGGTCAGGTCGATGCAGCACATGCAGATCGTGCAGCCGAAGATCAAGCAGATCCAAGGGAAGTACAAGGGGAACAAGCAGCGTCAGCAGGAAGAGATCATGAAGCTCTACAAGGAGTACGGGGTCAACCCGTTCTCCGGGTGCTGGCCGGTGCTGCTGCAGTTCCCGATCCTGATCGCGATGTACTCGGTGCTGCGGTGGCCGCAGCATCCGATCCACGTCCCCACCGACAGCGGCCTGTACGCGGCCGTTTCCCAGCAGATCCCCGAGACGCTGCCCCCGGGCGA
>DASUMC010000164.1:0-3405 GCA_036277855.1 Actinomycetota bacterium | reverse complement strand
GCTCATCTCGAGCACGTCGGCGATCGACCGATGCTTGTACCGAACCTCGAGCGTCTCCCGGTTGTACCGGTGGCCCTTGCACACCTCGCACGTGACGTAGACGTCCGGCAGGAAGTGCATCTCGATCTTGATCTGGCCGTCACCCGCGCAGTTCTCGCAGCGCCCGCCCCGCACGTTGAACGAGAAACGGCCGGGCTGGTAGCCGCGGACCCGCGCCTCCGGCACCTGGCTGAACAGCTTGCGGATCTGGTCGAACATCCCCGTGTACGTCGCGGGGTTCGAGCGAGGCGTGCGTCCGATCGGCGACTGGTCGATGTCGATCACCTTGTCGATCTGCTCCCACCCCACGAGCCGCCGGTGCTTGCCCGGCAGGGCTCGGGAGCGGTACACCTTCTGCATCAGCGCTCGGAGCAGGACCTCCTGCACGAGCGTGGACTTGCCGGAGCCGCTCACCCCCGTCACGCAGACGAGGAGCCCGAGCGGGATCTCGAGGTCGATGTCCTTGAGGTTGTGCTGGCGTGCGCCGAGCACCTTCAGCCGTCGGCTGCCCGGCGCACGCCGAACCTGCGGCGTGGGGATCACCCTCCGACCCGAGAGGAACGCGCCGGTGAGCGACCCGTCGCACTCGAGCAGCCCCTTCAGGTCGCCCGTGTACACGATCTCGCCCCCGGCGTTGCCCGCGCCGGGCCCGATGTCGACCACATGGTCCGAGGCGGCGATCGTGGCCTCGTCGTGCTCGACGACCACGAGCGTGTTCCCGAGGTCTCGCAATCGCAAGAGCGTGTCGATCAGGCGTCGGTTGTCGCGCTGGTGCAGGCCGATCGAGGGCTCGTCCAGGATGTAGAGCACGCCGACCAGCCCGCTGCCGATCTGCGTGGCCAGGCGGATCCGCTGCGCCTCCCCCCCGGCGAGCGTCGCCGACGCCCGCGAGAGCGTCAGGTAGTCGAGCCCTACGTCGACGAGGAACTGCAGCCGCTCGCGGATCTCCTTCATCAGGCGCTCGGCGATCATCTGCTCGCGCTCGCTCAGCCGGGCCTCGCGCGTGAAGGACAGCGTGTCGCGGATCGACAGGCTCGTGAGCTGGGAGATGTTGAGGTCGCCGACCGTGACCGCCAACGTCTCCGGGCGTAGCCGGGCGCCGCCACACGACCGGCACGGGATCTCGCGCATGAACTCCTCGAGTCGCTCACGCTGGCTCTCCGAGTCGGTCTCGACGTGCCGCCGCTCCACCACCGGCACCACGCCCTCGTACGTGGTCCAGTACGAGCGGGTTCGCCCGTACCGATTCTTGTACTTGACGTAGATCTCCTCGTCCGAGCCGTACAGCACGACGTCACGGACCTTCTTGGGGAGCTTCTTCCACGGGGTCCTCGTCGAGAAGCCGTGGGAATCCGCGACGGCATCCAGAACCCGGTCCCAGTACTCGATCCGGCCGCTCGACCACGGTGCGAGGGCCCCATCGGCGATCGACAGGTCGGGGTCGGGCACGACGAGCGCCGCGTCGACCTCGAGGCGGACGCCGAGGCCGTCGCAGGTCGGGCACGCGCCGTACGGCGAGTTGAACGAGAAGTTCCGCGGTTGCAACTCGTCGAACGAGAGCCCGTCGAACGTGCACGCGAGCGCCTGGCTGTAGGTCTGGACGTCCTCGCCGTCGTGGGTCTGCACGGCGATCGCGACGAGCCCCTCCGTGAGCTGCAGCGCGGACTCGACCGAGTCCGCGACCCGGCGCCGGATGTCCGGCTTGGCGACGAGCCGGTCGACGACGACCTCGATCGTGTGCTTGTAGTTGCGGGGCAGCCGGATCGGCTCGGCGAGCTCGCGGACCTCGCCGTCGATCCTGGCGCGCACGAACCCCTGACCCGCGAGATCCTTCAGCAGCTTCTCGTACTCACCCTTGCGGCCCCGGACGACCGGCGCGAGGACCTGGAACCTCGTCCCCTCGGGCAGCTGCATCACCTGGTCGACGATCTGCTCCGGCGTCTGCCGGCCGATCGGCCGGCCGCACTTCGGGCAGTGCGGGTGCCCGATCCGGGCGTACAGCACCCGGAGGTAGTCGTAGATCTCCGTGATCGTCCCGACGGTCGAACGCGGGTTCTTCGACGTCCCCTTCTGGTCGATCGAGATCGCGGGGGACAGCCCCTCGATGAAGTCGACGTCGGGCTTCTCCATCTGGCCGAGGAACTGTCGCGCATAGGAGGACAGCGACTCGACGTAGCGGCGCTGGCCCTCCGCGTAGATCGTGTCGAAGGCGAGGGAGCTCTTCCCCGAACCCGAGAGCCCGGTGAACACGATCAGCGCGTTCCGCGGCAACTCCAGGGTGATGTTCTTGAGGTTGTGCTCCCGAGCTCCGTGAATGACAAGCGTGTCGGTTCCCACAGAGGCATCGTACCGAAGGCGCCGACAAGGCTTCGGACGGGTACCCGGGCGAGGATATGGTGCGCGGGTGACCGAGCCCGGCCCCGCGCCCCGCCATCTCCCCGGCTCCCCTCAGGTCCCGTTCGCTGAGTCGTTCCGCTTCTGGGTCTGGCTGGGGTTCGTGAACTTCGGGGGCCCGACCGGCCAGATCGCGCTCATGCACACCGAGCTCGTCGAACGGCACCGATGGATCGAGGAGGGGAGCTTCCTCCACGCGCTGAACTTCGCGATGCTGCTCCCCGGCCCCGAGGCGCACCAGCTGGCGATCTACGTGGGGTGGCTCTTGAACGGCACACCGGGGGCCCTGGCCGCGGGGGTGTTCTTCCTGCTCCCGGCGTTCGCGCTGATGATCGCGCTCTCGTGGGTCTTCGCGGTCCACGGCGACGTCACCTGGATCGCCGGCGTCTTCGACGGCCTCGCGTGGGCGGTGGTCGGGATCGTCGCCGCCGCCCTGCTCAGGATCGCCGGCCGGGCGCTCGGCCATCCGATCCTCGTGATCCTCGCGGTCGGCGCCTTCCTGGCCCTGTTCGTGTTCGGCGTGCCGTTCCCGGTCGTGGTGCTCGGGGCGGGGGCGGTCGGTCTGATCGCCGGGACCCGGCTGCCGGGCTCGAGGCCGGGTGCTACGGACCTCCGTCAGGCCGAACGCGTGCCGCCATCGTGGGGCCGGACGGCTCGTGTGCTCGCGATCGGGCTCGCGATCTGGCTGATCCCGCTCGCCGCGGTCGCGCTGGCGGCGGGGTCGGGCAGCGTCTTGGCCCGGGAGGCCGTCTTCTTCACGATCGCGTCGCTGGTCACGTTCGGGGGGGCCTACGCCGTGCTCGCGTACGTGAACCAGGCGGTGGTGATCCGGTTCGGCTGGCTCAGCGCGTCCGAGATGGCGGTCGGCCTCAGCCTCGCCGAGACCACCCCGGGGCCCCTGATCATGGTGGTGGTGTTCGTCGGGTTCCTCGCCGCCTACCGCGAGCCGGCGTCCCTCGAGCCGGTGGCGGC
>DASUMC010000163.1:0-6038 GCA_036277855.1 Actinomycetota bacterium | reverse complement strand
TCCAACACCTGTTTGGAGGCGACCGCGACCGGGGAGTCGCCGAGGAACGGCGGCCGGCCCGTGACCATCTCGTAGAGCACGCATCCGAGCGAGTAGATGTCCGAACGCCCATCGACGGGCTGTCCCTGCGCCTGCTCCGGCGACAGGTAGGACGCCGTGCCGAGGATCGCCGCGGTCTGCGCGACCGTGTCGGCCGTCGTGGTGACCCGCGCGATGCCGAAGTCGGTGACCTTCACCTCGCCGCGCGGGTTGAGCATGATGTTGCCGGGCTTGATGTCGCGGTGGATGACTCCCTGCGCATGCGCGGCCTCGAGCGCCCCGCACACGTCGATGGCGATGTCGATCGCGCGGTCGGGGAGGATGCGTCCGCCGCCCGCGAGGATCTCGGCGAGCGTTCGGCCCTCCACGTACTCCATCACGATGAAGTGCACGCCGTCGTCCGAGCCCGTATCGAACACCGAGACGATGTGCGGATGCCCGATGCTCGCCGCGGCCTGCGCCTCGCGACGGAACCGCATCACGAAGCCGTCGTCGTCGGCGAACTGCGGCGCCAAGACCTTCACGGCCACGGTCCGGCCGAGCACCGTGTCGGAGCCGAGGAAGACCTTGGCCATGCCGCCGCGGCCGAGCTCCCGCTCGACGCGGTACCGCCCCCCGAGGGTTATCGGCAGATCGATCTCGGAACCTCCCACTCGATCGTGCTCGGCTCAGGCGCCCAGTCCGGCCTCCAGGACCGCCTTCGCGATCGGCGCGGCGACCTGTCCGCCCGTCGCTTCGCTGCCAAGGCTACCGCCGTCCAGGACGATAACCGCGACGGCGATCCGAGGAGCTTCCGCCGGCGCGAAGCACACGAACCACGCGTGCGGGTCCTCCCCGTCGCCGTGCTGGGCGGTGCCGGTCTTGCCGGCCACGGTGACACCAGGGATCTGGGCCGCCGTGCCGGTCCCCGCCTCCACGACGCCGACCATCATCTGCGTGAGGGCCGCGGAGTTCTCCGGCGACAGCGGCTGCGAGAACTCCTGCGGCCGGAACTCCGCGATCACGCGTCCGCTCGGGTCTCGGGCCTCGGTGACCAGGCGCGGCTGCATCTCGACGCCGTCGTTCGCGATCGCCCCCGCGACCAGCGCCATCTGCAACGGGTTCGCGGCCACGTCCTGCTGTCCGATCGCGGAGATCGCGACGGCCGGATCCCTGCCCTCGAACGTCTCGGGCGCGGGGAACACCCCCGAGGTCCACGGGATGTCGAACGGCACCAGGTCCTCGCCGGCCTCGGCGGTGAACCCGTACGCGCGCGCCTGCGCGGCGAGCTTCTCGGCGCCGAGCTCGAGCCCCACCGCGCCGAACACGACGTTGCACGACTGACGGAGCGCGTCGGCGAGCGTGATCTGGGAGCCTCCGGAACACGTCGAGCCGCCGAAGTTCTCGATCGTCGCGTCGGTGAGCGGCAGGTCGAGCTCGTTCGGGTTGGGCCACAGGCTCTCCGGACCGAACCCGTTTTCGAGCGCCGCGGACGCCGTCACCAGCTTGAACGTCGAGCCGGGCGGGAACAGCTCGTCGCTCGAGCGCGAGAGCAGGGGCTTCTCGGGATCGGCGTTCAGCTCGTCCCACGCATCCCGTACGACCTCGGGGTCCTGCGAGGCGAGCGGGTTCGGGTCGTAGGTCGGCTCGGAGACCAGGGCGAGCACGTCGCCGGTGGCGGGGTCGATCGCGGCGATCGCGACATCGCCCGCCTCCGCCCGCGCCGCGGCCGCGGCGGCCTCCTGGATCTCGGGCACGAGGGTCGTCACGATCGTCGCGCCCTGCTTGGGCCGGCCGAGGACCAGATCGGTGAGCGTCTGCGGCAGGAGCTCGGCCGCGTCGCCGGTCAGGAAGTCGTTGTAGCTCTGCTCGAGCTCGGTACGACCGAACACGAACGAGTAGAAGCCGGTCTCGTGCGCGTACAGATCCCCGTGGGGGTAACGCCGCTGGAACCGGAGCGCGCCGGGGCTCTTGCGGCTGGACGCGAGGACCGTCGTCCCGTCGGCCGCCAGGATGCTGCCGCGGTCGACCTTGTACTCGGCGATCAGTTGCCGCTGCGCGTTCGCCGGGTCCTCGGCGATCCGGTCCGCGGCGAACACCTGGATGAAGTTCACCTGCGCGAACGCGATCAGGAACAACACGAGCAGGGCGATCCCGAGCTTGCGGATCTGCCGGTCCACTATGCCTCACCCAGCCGCTCTGACCCGCCCACTCGCTCCGCCTGCGCCCGCTCGAACAGCCCGAGGCGCCGGGAGCGCTCCCTCGGGGCCATCGGACCGCTCGAGACGCGGACGAGCAGCCCGAGCAGGACGAAGTTCGAGACGAGGCTCGAGCCCCCGTAGCTGACGAATGGGAGCGTGACGCCGGTCAGCGGGATGATCCGCGTCACCCCGCCGATGATCACGAAGGCCTGCAGCGCAACGAGCGTCGACAGACCGACCGCGAGCAGGGTCGAGAAGCCGTCCGGCGCGTGGAGGGCGACGCGCAGCCCTTTGCCCACGAGCACGAGGATCAGCAGCAGGACCGCGGTGGTGCCGAGCAGTCCGAGCTCCTCGCCGATCGCCGCGAAGATGAAGTCGGTCGATGCGAACGGGATCAGACCCGGAGAGCCCTGGCCGAGCCCGGTCCCGACGATGCCGCCGCTCGCCATCCCGAACTCCGCCTGCGCGAGCTGCCCGTAGCCCTGCGCGAAGACCTTCGCCGGATCGAGCGCGTGGAGCCAGATGTCGACCCGCAGCTGAACGTGGTCGAACAGCAGCCACCCCGCGTAGGCGCCGATCATGAACAGGAGCAGACCGATCACCAGGTAGGCGGCGCGTCCCGTCGCCACCCAGAGCATCACGACGAAGATCCCGAAGTACAGCAGGGAGGCGCCGAGGTCCTTCTGCAGGAACAGGATCGCGAGCGAGGCGCCCCAGGCGAGCAGGACGGGGCCGAGGTGCTTGGCGGGTGGGAGACGGAACGGTCCGATCCGCGCGGTCGCGACCTGGAGCAGTTCTCGCTTCTGCGTGAGGTAGGACGCGAGGAAGATGACGACCAGCACCTTGCCGATCTCGGCCGGTTGGAATCCGATCGGACCGATCTGTACCCACAGCCTCGCCCCGTTGATCGTCCGGCCGATGCCGGGCGCGACCGGCAGGAGCAACAACAGGAGACCGAGCAGTCCGATCGTGTACGTGTACGCGTCGAGCATCCGGGCATCGCGCACGACGATCAACGTGAGCGCGTACGCGAGCAGCCCGACGACGATCCACGTCGCCTGCTCGGCGGCCAGTCCGCCCGAGAGGCGGAAGATCATCGCGAAGCCGAGCCCGACCAGCACGGCCGCGGTGGGGAACAGCGCCGGGTCGGCCCGCGGAGCGAACGCGCGAGTAACGATCAATGCGCCGGCATAGCCCGCCGCGAAGATCGTGACGTACAGCGCGAAGGTCGCCGGCAGCTGACCGCGCTTGCCGAAGCCGGCGATCACGTAGGCCCCGACCGACAGGACCAGCGCCAGGACGGTGAACGCGACCGAGGGCGCGAGCGACGTGCGGCCCCTCGGCGCCGCGGCGCGACTCACGGGGTGGGTTGCTCGAATCGGCCGACGTCCTCGCGGATGCTCTCCACGATGGCCTCCGCGCCTTCCCGGTCATCGGCCGTGATGCCTTCGCGGAGACGACCTCGGTAGAACGCGATGGCCTCGGCCTGCTCCGCGGGGATCGAGGTCTCGACCACGACCGAGTGCAGCTCAAGCCCGGCTACCTCCGCGGGTACCCCGCGGAAGATGGCCACCCGGCCGTTCGAGACGCTGACGAACCACTGGGTGTCGAGGTACAGGCGGAGCCCCACGACGCCGAGCACGACGATCGCGAGCGTCACGCCGGCCCAGATCCCCACCTTGCGCCCCACCCTGCGTGACCCGGGTCGCGATGGTTCGGGTCGCCGCTCCCACGTTGGCCGATCAGTTCGGGACGCGGCACGAGAGCTCGGGGCCACCGAGGACTCGGGCGGCGGCTCCTGGACCGCGGCGCCGACCATCGTGACATCGGATCGGTCCGGGGGAGCCGCCGTCGGGCTCGGCCGCTCCGTCGTGGACCGCTGCCCCGTCCCGGAGAGGGTGCTGGCGCCCGGTGCGCCGCGGTCGTCCGCGAAGTCGAGGATCACGGCGGTGATGTTGTCGATGCCCCCGGCGCGATTGGCGCTCTTGACGAGGTTGTCGACCGCCTCCTGCGGGTCCGGGGTCTGGAGCAGGATCTTCCGGATCTGCCCCTCGGGGACCATGCCGGTGAGGCCGTCGGTGCACAACAGGAGCCGGTCGCCGGGGGCGATCTCGAGGTCGCCCTCGTCGACCTGGATGTTCCGGTCCACCCCGAGGGCCCGCGTCAGGACGCTCCGGTGCGGGTGCGTCTCGGCCTCCTTCTCGCTGATCTCGCCCTCCAGAACCATCCGGTGGACGAGCGTGTGGTCCTCGGTGATCTGCATGAGCTCGCCGCCGTGGAGCAGGTACGCGCGGGAATCGCCGACGTGCACGAGGTGTACCCGGTTCCCGTCGATCTGAGCGGCGGTGAGCGTGGTCCCCATCCCCGAGACCTTGCGATCGTTCTGCGAGCGGTCGAACACGGCTCGGTTGGCCTCCGCGACCTGTTCGGCCAGCGAGCCCTCTCGCCGCTCGAACATGCCGTGCACAGTCTCGAGCGCCAGGCTCGACGCCACCTCGCCGCCTCGGTGGCCGCCCATCCCGTCGGCGACCGCGTACAGGGGCTCGACGATCAGATAGGAGTCCTCGTTGCCCTCGCGGACCTGGCCGATGTCCGTCGCGGCGCCGACGCTGACCTTCATCGCCTGAGCTCCAGGACGGTCTTGCCGATCTTCAGGACGTCGCCGGCGTGGACCTCCACCGGCGCGTCGACCCGCCGATCGTTGAGGAGCGTGCCGTTCGTCGACCCCAGGTCCTCGACGTACCAGGCGCCGTTCTTGCCGTACAGGCGTGCGTGCACCTGGGAAACGTACGTGTCTTGGAGACGGATCGCACATCGGTCGCCGCGGCCGATCTCGGCGGAGTCGCGGAGCTTGACCGTGACGGGCTTGTCGCCGCCCGCATCGTGCACGACGACCTGCGTGGGCGCCCTGCCGCCCTTCGACGGCTTGGCGGTGCTCGCCGGAGCCGACGTTCGCGTCTGGGTCGGCGCACCCCGCCTGCGTCCGCCGACGTCGACCGCGACCGAGCGGATCGCGCGGAACACGAAGAAGTAGAGCAGGACCAGCAACGAGTACTTCAGCACCGACAGGACGAAGGGCGACAAGGTCAGCCGCTCCGGAACTCGAGGTCGGTCTCGCCGATCGTGATGCGGTCGCCGTGCTCGAGCACGTGCTCCCGGATCGGCTCGCCGTTGAGCATCGTGCCGTTCGTCGAGCCGAGGTCGGTGAGGACGAAGCCGGACTCGGTGCGCTCGATCCGGGCGTGCTGCCGCGAGGCTCCGGCATCGTCCACGACCACGTCGCATTCGGGGAGCCGGCCGATCGTGACGGACGGCTTGGCGAGCGCGAGGCTGACCCCGTCGATGAGGCGGACCAGCGAGCCCCGCTCGCCCACCGAGGGCTGGGGCGCGAGCTCCTCCTCGCCCTCGACGAAGGAGGCCTCGCATCGGAACCGGCCCTTGCCGAGCTCCGGATCGACCTCGAACTCCACCTCGGGGGGACCCACGAGCCCCCACCCACGTTCGGCCGCTGCCTCCCGCACGACCTGCTTGAGCTCGCTCACCAGGGCCTGCTCGGCCTGCTCGAATCGCTGCGCGTCGGACTCGGACAGGGTGAACACGTAGCGGTTCGGGGCCCAGACCTCCTTGACCCCGACGGTCTTGGTCGCGTCCATCTCGCGCATCATCCGCTTGGCGAGCTCGACCGGCTGCAGGCCCGAGCGGAACGTCGTCGCGAAGAAGCCCTCGACGATGCCGCCGAGACGTCGCTCGAAGTCACGAAGGATGGGCACGGTCGCTGTTTCCGCTGGTCGGAAGGCGGGTCGCGCGGATTCTACCCCG
>DASUMC010000162.1:0-6687 GCA_036277855.1 Actinomycetota bacterium | reverse complement strand
ATCGTGGTGTGCGAGGAGATCGTGGACGAGGCGGTCGTCCGTCGCGACCCGAATCGGACCGTCATCCCCGGGGTGGTGGTCGACGCCGTGGTCGAGCAGCCGTTCGCGTGTCACCCGAGCTACGCCCAGGGCTACTACGACCGCGACAACGCCTTCTACCTCGAGTGGGAGCGGATCTCCAGGGACCCGGAGGCGCTCGAACGCTGGTTGAAGGAGTGGGTCCACGGTCTCGAGGGTCACGCCGAGTACGTGGCCCGGATGGGCGACCGGTGGGAGGGACTGCGGGCCGGCGAGCGCCTTTCCGGCGAGGTGAACTACGGTGACTACTCGTGATCGGCGGACCGCTCCGGTGAACGAGGACGGCTACACGAAGAACGAGATGATGATCGCCGCGAGCGCGCGCACGCTCGCCCGCGAGCGCATCTGCTTCGTCGGAGTCGGGCTGCCGAACATCGTCTGCAACCTGGCGCAACGCACGGTGGCGCCCGAGCTCCAGCTGGTCTACGAGGCGGGCGTGTTCGGCGCGCGCCCCGAACGGCTCCCGCTCTCGATCGGCGATCCGACGCTCGTGTCAGGTTCGACGGCTGTGACGTCGATGTTCGAGCTGTTCGCCTTCTACCTCCAGGCCGGCTTGATCGACGCCGCGTTCCTGGGCGGTGCGCAGATCGACCGATTCGGCAACCTGAACACCACCGTGATCGGGGATTACGCCGCGCCGAAGGTCAGGCTCCCCGGCTCCGGAGGCGCGTGCGAGATCGCGATCCACGCGCGCAGGATCTTGGTCATCATGCGTCAGGCGAAGCGCTCGTTCGTCGAGCAGCTGGACTTCCGGACCTCGCCCGGGCACTCGGGCGATCCGGAGCGCGATCGCGCGCGCGGGTGGTTCGGGAGCGGGCCCACCAGCGTGGTGACCGATCTCGCGACGTTCGGCTTCGACGAGGAGACCGGGGAGATGACGCTGCTCACGGTGCACCCTGGCGTGACGATCGACGACGTCCGCACGAACATGGGATGGGATCCGCGGCTCTCCGGCGCCCTCGACGAGACCCCGCCGCCGACCGAGGACGAGCTGCGGTTGATCCGCACGCGGCTCGATCCGAGCGGCATGTACACGTCCTAGCGATGACGGACACCGAGGGAATGAGTCACGTGTTCCACCGCGTCCTGTCTCGACCACTGCTCCGAGCCGTCCGCGCCGAGGGCGTGTGGATCGAGGACGCCGAGGGCAAGCGCTATCTCGACGGCGCCGGCGGAGCGATCGTCGTCAACGTCGGCCACGGCGACCGTTCGCTGGTCGACGCGATGGCCGAGCAGTCCGCGCGGACCTCCTACGTCCATGGGACCGCCTTCACGACCGAGGCCCTCGAGTCCTACGCCGACGCGGTCGCACCGGTGCTGCCGATGGACGACCCTCGGATCTACCCGGTCTCGGGCGGGAGCGAGGCGGTCGAGACCGCGATCAAGCTCGCCCGCGCCTTCCACCTCGCCCGGGGCGAGGACTCGAGGACCCTGGTGATCGGCCGGCACGCCTCGTATCACGGAAACACGCTGGGTGCGCTCGACGCCGGCGGCAAGGTGGCGCTCCGGCGGGCGTACGAGCCGTGGCTCGGGCGGTTCGGGCACGTGGACGCCGCGTATGAGTTCCGTTGCCCGAACCCCGATCACCCCGCCGCCTGCGGACCGTGGCACGCGGAACGCCTCGACGGCGCGATCGTCGAGGCCGGACCGTCCACCGTGGCGGCGTTCATCGCCGAGCCGGTGGCCGGCGCCACACTGGCCGCCGCTGTCCCGACCGACGATTACTGGCCGGCGATCGCCGAGGTGTGCCGACGGCACGGGGTGCTCCTGATCGCCGACGAGGTGATGACCGGGTTCGGGCGGACCGGACGATGGTTCGGCGTCGACCACTGGGGCGTCCGCCCCGACGTGTTGACCGTGGGGAAGGGCTCGACCAGCGGGTACTTCCCGTTCGGGTTCGCGGCGTGCACGACACAGGTGTTCGAGACCGTGCGCCGGACCGGGTTCGTCCACGGGTTCACGTGGTCGCACAATGGCGTCGGCGCGGCGGTCGCCCACGCGGCGTTGCGACGCCTGTCCGAGGACGACCTGGTGGAGGCGAGCGCGCGCCAGGGCGAGCGCTTGCTGAAGTCGCTCTCCTCGGCGTTGGAGGACGATCCGTCGGTCGGCGACGTCCGCGGGATCGGCCTGATGGTAGGCGTCGAGCTCGTGGCCGACCGTTCGAGCCGGACGCCGTTCCCGCGCGCGCTTCAAGCGACCGAGCGGGTCGTCGCTGCGGCCCGGGACGCGGGACTGCTCCTGTACTCGAGCACGGGCCACGTCGACGGGCTCGACGGCGACCTCGTGATGCTTGGGCCGCCGTTCGTGATCTCCGACGACGAGTGCGAGCTGGTCGTCGAGCGCACCGCCGCCGCGATCGCATCCCTGCGGAGCCCGTGAGCGGTACCGCGGGCCTCGTCCTGTGCCCCGAGGCACGCATCTACGACCACGGCCCCCAGCATCCGTTGCGCCCCCAGCGCGTCCTCTATACGTGGTCGCTGATCCAGGCCTGCGGGCTTCTCGAGCGGCCCAACGTCCTCCGGTTGGCGTGTCGGTCGGCCGACGACGCCGAGATCGGCCTCGTGCACTCGCGCGCCTACATCGAGGCGACGAGGAAGGCGGGGCACGGTGAGGCGGGGGACTGGGGCCGATTCGGGTACGGGCCCGGCGACAACCCGATCTTCCCGAACATGCACGAGGCCGGCGCGCTCGTGGCGGGCGCGTCGATCGTCGCGGCCGAGGCCGTCCACGACGGCTCGGTGCTGCATGCGTTCAACGCCGCCGGCGGGCTCCACCACGCGATGCCGTCGCGTGCGTCGGGATTCTGCGTGTACGACGATCCCGCGGTCGCCATCGAGTGGCTGCTCGGGCACGGCGTCGACGCGATCGCGTACGTGGACGTCGACGTCCATCACGGCGACGGCGTCCAGGCGATCTTCTACGAGGATCCGCGGGTGCTGACCATCTCGATCCATCAATCGGGTGCGACGTTGTTCCCTGGGACGGGCTTCGTCCACGAACGCGGCGCGGGCGCCGCCGAGGGCACCAAGGTCAACGTGCCGCTCGAGCCGGGGGCCGGCGACCGGGCGTGGCTCGCGGCCTTCGCCCAGATCGTGCCGCCCGTCGTCCGCGCGTTCGAGCCGGAGGTGCTCGTCACCCAGCTCGGGTGCGACACGCATCGGACCGACCCGCTGGCCCAGCTCCGGCTTTCGACCGCCGCCTACCGGGAGACCGCGGCCGAGCTCCATGCGCTCGCACACGACGTGACGGGCGGACGATGGCTGGCGACCGGCGGCGGTGGCTACCAGTGGGCGACCATCGTCCCGCGCGCCTGGACGCTCGCGTTCGCCGAGATGTCCGGCGCCGAGCTGCCCGATGCCCTGCCCGAGCCGTGGATCGAGCAGGTCGAGCTCGAGATCGGTGGCGAGGTCCCCGCAACGTTCTCCGAGCCGCCCCTGGAAGGGGACGGGCTCGACGGCGGCACCGAGCGGACGATCGATGAGGTCAAGCGCGCGTGCTTCCCGTTCTTCGGTCTGCAACCGTGAAGGCGTAGCCTGGACGCGTGAGCGAGTTCGGACGGAGCGGTCCATGGTTGCCGCACGACCAGGCAGCTCAGAAGGAGCACCTGAAAGAGGTCGGGGAGGACCTCCACCACGAGCATGAGGCCGAGCGCGTCGCGAAGGCACACCCCAAGGCCGGGCGCCCGTGGTGGAAGTTCTGGGCGAAGGGTTCGGGCTAGGCCCTCGCCCTTCGATGAGTGCTCATCCCTCGGCGCCGGCGCCCGGCCCGAATCGCCGGGAGATGGCGCCCACGCCCCAGCGGTACAGGGGCGGGGTCAAGACGCGGAACGCCTGGAGCGCGGCGAGCGCTCGTGGGATCGAGATCTCCGGCGCGGTGCCCTTGCGGACGACGTCGACGATCAGCTTCGCGACGTCGTCCGGGTCCAGCCGGACGAAGGTCGGACCGGTTGCCGGGAATCCCTCCGTCGGAGAGAAGCCGGGGTTCACGCTCGTGACCAGGATCCCTTTCGGACCGAGCTCGTGGTACAGCGCCTCGCTGAACGCGACCACGGCATGCTTGGTCGCGCCGTAGATCGCGGACCCGGGCGTCGCGAACCGTCCGGCGAGCGACGCGATGTTCACGATGTGACCGCGCCCACGTTCGAGCATCATCGGCAGGAAGAGCTTGGTGCCGAGGACGACGCCCCGCAGGTTCACATCGATCACGCGGTTCAGGTACTGGATGTCCGTGGTCCCGAACGGTCCGCCGCCGCGGATGCCCGCGTTGTTGACCAGGACATCGCACCGCGCGAACGTCGTCGCCACGCGGTCGCGGAGCGCGGTGAGCTCCTCGAGCTCCGTCACGTCGCACCGGACCGCGAGGGCCGAGCCGCCCTCCGAGGCGATCCGCTCGGCGAGCGCCTCGAGGCGTTCGAGCCGTCGCGCCCCCAGCACGACGTGGGCACCCGCGCGGCCGAACCTGAGCGCGGCGAGCTCGCCGAAGCCCGACGACGCTCCGGTGACGACCACGACCGAACCTCGGAGCTCCACCTCAGGCCTTGTCTCGGGTCATCGCCACGCTCCTCGTACGATGGGATCGATGGACGTTATCCGATCGCACGCCGCTCGCCTGCCGGCGCTCGACGACCGCTGGACGCCGGGCGCGGTCGGGAACGAGGAGCTGCTCGAAGGCCTGCGTTCGGGCGCCGTGGCCGGACCCGAGATCACCCATCCGCTCGACAACGTGCTGCGCAACATCCGGCTGCTTCACGAGGGCGACCCGGACAAGCAGTTCGGCATGACCCGGCTCCAGACGCTCGAACCCGAGGAGATCCTCGAGCTCGTGGGTCGAGGCGCCGGATTCGAGCCCGATCCGAGCGCCACTACCGGCCCCGTCCCGGTCGACCCCGAGCGCGTCTTGGATGCATGCGGCGAGGCCGGCGACCGCTTCGCCGAGGCGATCCGGCACCGCGAACGCGTGATCCTCGCGACGGGGCACCCGGTGGGGCTCGCACACCTGTACATCGAGGTCGGGCGGCTGCTCCGAGCCGGCGGCGCGACGATCATCGAACCCGCCGACGGGACCACGTGGCACGAGGTCGACCGCCCCCATCCGTGGCAGATCCGGTACCTGGACGGCGTCGCGATGCTGACCGACAAGGCCAGTGCGCGGCACACCCACAGCGGGGACGCGATGGAACGGATGCTCGACGACCTGACTCCCGACCTGGTGTTCGCCGACCACGGCTTCGCGGGGGCGGCGATCGAACGCGGCGTCGACACGGTTTCGATCGCCGACGTGAACGACCCCGCGCTGCTCGTCGCCCAGGCGCAGCGCAGGACCCGCACCGTGATCGTGATGGACGACAACGTCGCCCCGCAGGCCTACTGGCCGTGCTTCCAGGCGATCGCCGCCCGCCTCCCCTGATCGCATCGCTGCTCAGGGGCTTGGACGCGCGCCCGAGCGGTGAGCCGGATAAGATGAACGCCACCTTGACCATCACACCCACTCCAGAGGCACGGTTCGAACGCGTGAGCGGAGCCGCGGGCTCCATGACGACCATCGAGACCATCGAGAGACGGCTGTCCGGGCGAGGGGTCTCCCCGGCCGGATAGACGCACGCACGCGTGCGACCGGCCTTCGGGGTGGGGGAACCCGGAGGCGGATGTGAACGAGCACGAGGCGCTCGTCGACCAGGCGGTGCGAACGAAGCACACGGTGCTCCTGATCGGCGGCATGGATACCGGGAAGACCACCCTGTCGCGCGAGCTCCTGGGGGCTGCGCTCGCGGCGGGCCGGCCCGCGGCGATCCTGGACGCGGATGTCGGTCAGAAGACCGTGGGGCCACCGGCGACGATCTCGCTCAAGATCGTTCGAGGCCCGGAGGATCTCGAGCCCGAACCCATCGCGACGCCCGACGCGCTGTACTTCGTCGGCTCGACGTCGGCGCAGGGACACCTCCTGCCGGTGGTCGGCGGCGTCGCCGCGCTTCACGAACAGGCCAAGCAGCTCGGGGCCGATTTCATCGTGGTCGATTCGTCCGGGCTGGTGTCGGGGATCACCGGGCAGACGCTCAAGTATCACAAGGTGGAAGCGCTCCGGCCCGACCTGGTCGTGGGACTGCAACGTGGGGAGGAGCTGCTGCCGCTGCTCGGCGTGATCCAGCGTTTCTTCGCGACCGAAGTGGTGCCGCTCGGGGTCCATCCGAGGGTCGTCCCGACGACGGTGGATCAGCGGGCCGAGAACCGAGAGCGATCGATGCGCCGATACTTCTCGGGCGAGCTCCACCGCTTCCGGGTCAAGCCCACCGTGTTCATGCCGGCGCTTCCCGCGCTGTTCGAACCCGCCGACCTCGACCGGCTCCTGGTCGGATTGTCCGACGGCGCCGGCGCCTACCCGGGGATCGGCTACCTGGAGCACGCGCCGGACGACGGCGTGATCCGGCTCATCTCGCCGGTGGCAGAGGGTCCCAAGGCGCTTAGACTGGGGTCCGTCCGTCTGGATGCGTCCTTCCGCGCCAAGCGCGTGGACCTCCGGAACCTGTTCGGATCGGAATAGGAGATCGCTGCGTGCCGTCGCTGGTCAAGAAGCGCCGCAAGAAGATGCGGAAGAAGAAGCACAAGAAGCTGC
>DASUMC010000161.1:0-5121 GCA_036277855.1 Actinomycetota bacterium | reverse complement strand
ATTTGTCGGTGACGTCCCGACCGTTGCGCGTCACCAGGTGCGTGGCGTCGGTCGCCATCCTCGTCACCGAGCGGATCCCGTCGAACTTCGGCTCGAACCACCATGTCGGGTCATCGAACGCCTTCCACCCGCCCTCGGCGAGCATCGGCGGGAACGCGGGCGGCGACGCGATCAGGGGCGCGCGCTGGCCCGAGGCTAGGAAGCCGAGCCAGTCGGTCCGCGTCTTGACGAAGTGGAACTCGAGGCCCGGGTACCGTCGGCCGTGCAGCCGGAAGCTCACCTTCGAGTCCGTCCACTCGACCGGTTCGTACGTCCCGTCGTCGAAGATCCGGACCTCGCCCGCCCCGTAGTGGCCCTCGGGGATCGTGCCCTCGAACGACCCGTATTCGAGGGGGTGATCCTCGGTTCGGACGGCGAGCCGCTTGTCGCCCGGCTGGGTCGGCAGCCCGCGGGGGACCGCCCAGGACGGCAGCGCCCCGTCGCGTTCGAGCCGGACGTCGTAGTGCAGGCGAGTCGCGCGGTGCTTGTGGATCACGAACGTGTTGCCCACGCCGGATGCGTCGCCGGGCGCCGGCTCCGTGGTCCCCTCCGGCCCGAACGTGCGCTTGCGCAGATATTCGCCGAGCTTCGGGTCCTTCGACGCGGCGATCACCTTCTCGGACGTGCGGCGGGTCGCCTGGCTCGGGTCCGCGAACGCCTTCTCGGCGGGCAGCCCCACCGCCTCGAGCGCCGCGGCCAGGTCCTGCGGCTCCGTCCGCACGCCCTCGAAGAGGTCGCCGAGCTTGTCGAACCGCTCCCACACGTTCTCGATCCGGAAGTCCTGCGGCGTGATCCCCGCGTCGATCTCGTCCCACGTCACCGGCGTCGAGACCGTGGCCATCGCCTCGGGTCGGAGCGAGTAGGCGGCCGAGATGTTGGCGCCGCTCCGGTTCATGTTGTGGTCGATGAAGACCTTGCCGGTGCGCTTGGAGATCTGCCATGCCATCGTCACGTGCTCGCGATCGGCGCGCTCGATCGTCCGCCCGAGCGTGCCGACGAAGTTGCGCACCTGGTCGTAGGACCACCCGAGCCGGATCGGCACGTAGATCTGGACGCCGGTCGCCCCGGACGTCTTCGGGTAGCCGGTCAACCCCAGGGCGCCCAGCGCCGCCCGAACGTGCCGCGCGACGACCAGCACGTCTTCGAAGCTCGCACCCATCGGGTCCAGGTCGAAGAACAGGTAGTCCGGCGACTCGATCGACGGGCAGCGCGAGTGCAGCGGGTGCATCTCGATCGCGCCGAGATTCACGACGAACAACAACGTCGCGATGTCCTGAACCATCATGTAGCCGATCACGCCGTCCTTGCTGTCCTCGCTCTGGACGGGACATCGCGCGATCCAGTCGGGCGTGTGGGACGGCGCCGTCTTCTCGTAGAAGAAGGGCCCGTTCACGCCGTCGGGCATGCGCTTCATCGTGAGCGGCCGGTCGTACAGGTGCGGCAGGATCAGCTCGGCGACGTTGTAGTAGAACGCGAGCAGGTCGCCCTTCGTGTAGCCCTCATCGGGCCAGAACACCTTGTCGAGGTTCGAGAGTCGGAGCTCGCGGCCGTCGGCCTCCATCCACCAGGCGTCGCCGCGCTTGTCGGCCGGCAGCGGTCGCGGGAACGCGACCGTAAACGCGCGACCGGAGCTCGTCTTCTTCCGCGGCGACACCCCGCCAGCGTATCGGTCAGCTCACCACGGGGCCGGCGTCAGCAGTTCGGGGCACCCTCGACGATCGGGATCGCCACCTTCTCGGGGAAGAAGTGGGCAAGGTCGATCGGAACGCCCTGGAGCGCGCCGGTCGCCTTGACCTTGACGCCGCTCGCCTCCATCGTCGGCGCGTCCGCCGTGCCGGTGATGCGCAGTGTGACCGTGTCGGTGAAGCCGGCGCCACCCGCCCCCGGGAGCGTGACCTCGCCCGAGATGACCAGGGTTCCCGTCCCGCCGGACATGTTCACCTCGGCCGGCTCCATCGTGATCTCGACGCCCTCGACGTCGAGCGTGCCGGGGTCGTAGGTCCACGTGCCCTCGACGCCGTCGCACGAGTACATCGAGGCTCCCGTCGGGTTCTGCTCCGCGGACAGGTCCAGCTGCACCGCCCCGCCCAGTCCCGTCTCGGCGGTCGTCCCGGTGGGGCCTGTCTCGGTCGCCCCGGTGGCGGTCGCCCCGGTGGCGGTCGACCCCGTCTCCGTGGGTCCGGTCGGGGACGTGCCACCACCCTGGACCTGCGTCTCACCCGTCGAGCACGCCGCGAACAGCAGGATCGCGAAGGTCGAGAGCGCAAGCGCGCGGGCTCGGAGCACGAAGGAGTTCGTATACCGGCGGCTGCGACGGGTCAACCCGGGGCCGCCGCCCGGAGGGACTTGTCCCCCCAGCTGATTAGAATCCCAGGCTCCTGGAGTCGACACAGCGGCGTCCACACAGCGAGGAGCACGTATGCCACCCAGAGCGATGTGGAAGGGGGCCATCTCGTTCGGCCTCGTCACGATCCCGGTCGCCGTCTACCCGGCGACCGAGGAGAAGTCCCTGAAGTTCAACCAGCTCCACGACGAGGACATGGGTCGCATCCGCTATAAGCGGGTGTGCTCGGTCGACGGGGAAGAGGTCGACTTCGAGCACATCGTCAAGGGGTACGAGGTCGAGAAGGACAAGTACGTGGTCATGACCGACGAGGACTTCGACGCGGTCCCGGTCGAGTCGAGCCGCGCGATCGACATCCAGCAGTTCGTCGACCTCGAGGAGATCGACCCGATCCTGTTCAAGAAGTCCTACTACCTGGTGCCGGACGAGACGGGGGCCAAGGCCTACGCGCTGCTCCGCAAGGCTCTCTCGGACGAGCGCAAGGTCGGGATCGCGAAGGTCAGCTTCCGCGACAAGGAGCACCTGTCCGCCCTCCGGTTCAAGGACGACGTGTTCGTCCTCGAGACGATGTACTGGCCCGACGAGGTTCGGGCGGCCGAGTTCGACACCGTGCCGGCCGACGAGAAGGTCCGGGAGAACGAGGTCGACATGGCCCGGTCACTGATCGAGAGCCTGACCGAGCCCTGGAACCCCGAGGCCTTCACGGACGCATACCGCGAGGCGATGCTCGAGATCGTGGAGAAGAAGCTCGCCGGCGAGCCGATCGAGGCGCCGCCCGATGAGGCGCCCGCGCGGGTCGTGGATCTGATGGAGGCCCTGAAGGCCTCGGTCGCGGCGGCCAAGGAGAAGACGCCGTCCGCAGGAGGCGCCAAGCGGGGCGGCGCGAAGCGACCCGCGGCCAAGAAGCCCTCGGCCAAGCGCGCCGTGGCGGCGAAGAAGGCCGCGCCGCGCAAGAAGGCGTCCGGTGAGTGAGGAGGGGCGAGTGAGGCGGATCGGCGCGGGCCCGCCGCTCGCGGGCTAGGCTGGGCGCGTCCACGCCCCCGGGAGCGCCGTGAAGCTCGTCGTCGCGATCGTCAAGCCGCATCGGCTCGACGAGGTCAAGGAGGCGCTCCAGGACCTCGGCGTGCACGGGCTCACGACGACCGACGTGGAGGGGTTCGGGCGTCAGCGAGGGCACACCGAGATCTACCGGGGCGCCGAGTACCAGGTTGACTTCGTCCCCAAGATCAAGGTCGAGGTGGTCTGCGACGACGAGCAGGTGGACGGCGTCGTCGACGCGCTCGCGAAGTCCGCTCGCACCGGCAAGATCGGCGACGGCAAGATCTGGGTGACGCCGGTCGACCAGGTGCTCCGGATCCGGACGGGTGAGATGGGTCCCGACGCCCTCTAGCGTGAGCGAGCGGCCCGCGCCGGTCGGCCGGCTCCTCGGGGATCTCGGCTCGCTCGATCGCGCCTACTCCGCCGGTCATCACGGACGCTGGTCGGGACGCCGCCGCGCCCAGCTCGTCGATGCGTGCATCCGCGACCTCGCGTCCGCCGCCGGGATGCCGGAGGACGTCGCGCTCGTCGCGCTGGGCGGGTACGGGCGCGGGGTGCTCGCGCCCGGATCCGACCTCGATCTGCTGATCCTGCACCACGGGTCGTCGACCCCCGACGTCGCGGCGCTCGCCGAGCATCTCCTGTACCCCCTGTGGGACGCCGGCCTCCGCGTCGGTCACGCGGTTCGAACGCCGGACGCCTGCGTCCAGATCGCTTCGGAACGGCTCGACGCGACCACCGCCATGCTCGACGGCCGGGTCCTTGCGGGCTTCCGGTCATCGTGGGACGACGTGCGCTCGGCGCTCCTGGAGCTCGTTCGCGGCGACCCCCGCGCGTTCGCCGAACGGCTGGCGGCGGACCGCGAGGCTCGGCGCGATCGGTTCGGGTCGGTATCGTCGCTCCTGGAGCCCGAGCTCAAGGAGGGCGTCGGCGGCCTTCGGGACGTCCACGCGCTGGGCTGGCTCCAGACCGCGATCGGTCCTCCGCTCGAGGACGCGGGGATCCTGCGCGAGTCGGAGCGTCGTTCGGTGGAGGCGGCCGAGGAGTTCCTCACCCGTGTCCGCGCCGCGCTGCACCTGGAGAGCGGCCGGGGCTCGGACCGGCTCCTCGCGGAGCTCCAACCGTCGATCGCGCCCGCCATGGGCTTCGCCGACGAGCCGGGGCTCCCCGCGGTCGACGGGCTGATGCGTTCGGTCTTCGAGCAGGCGCGCCAGGTCGAGCACGTCTCCGCCGCGGTATTCGATCGGTTCCTGCACGGCTTCTCGCCGCCGGCTCCGCTCGATCCCACGGCGGAGGGGATCCTTCGCGCGTTCGCCGCGGTCGCGCGTGATGGGGACGTGATGCCGGCCGCCTCGCTCGACGCCGTGGCGGCCGTGAGGATCGACGGCGACCTCCCGTGGAACGAACCGATCCGAGCGGCGTTCCTCGAGCTCCTTCGCTGCGGCCCCCGCGCCGTCCACGGGCTCGAGACCCTCGACCGCATCGGCCTCCTCGAACGCTACGTGCCGGCGTGGGGGCCGGTCCGGTGCCGGCCGCAGCGCGATCCGTATCACCGGGCCTCGGTCGACGTCCATCTGTTGGACTCGCTCGCCGGCGTAGGTCGGCTGCTGGACGACCCGGGCGACGACCCGACCGTTGCGGTCGCGGTCAACGAGGTCCCCGACGTCGACGCCCTACGGCTGGGAGCGCTCCTGCACGAC
>DASUMC010000160.1:0-8945 GCA_036277855.1 Actinomycetota bacterium | reverse complement strand
CTGGATCCAGGGCGTCGGGTGGAACCTCGACACCGCGTACTGGACCAACCGCGACCTCGTGTTCCCCGAGTACGTCGCGAACGCGGCCCGCATGGCCTACGGGATGGCCGGCGTGACCGAGCCGCGCAAGCAGATCCACGTGGCCGAGCCCTACGACCCCTTCGACTACAAGGAGCTGCACCACCTCGAGGGCCTGCTGCTGTTCGACAGGGGCAAGGCGCCCGAGGCGGCGCGCGACGGCGTCCTCGATCGCAAGGGCGATCTGCCCTCGTGCCCGAGCGGTGGCCTCCTCGGCGTGGGCAACCCGATCGCGGCCGCCGGCCTCATGAAGATCGCCGAGCTCTTCTGGCAGCTCCGTGGCGAGGCGGGCGCCCGCCAGGTCCCGGGCACACCCGAACGAGGTGTCGCGCAGGCCTGGGGCGACCTCATGCAGGTCGGGACGGTCGTGGTGATGGGTCGCGAGGGTGGCCCGCCGACGACGGCGACGCAGCTCGAAACACCGCCGGTCGCGACGCCGGCGAGGTCACTCTCCGACGCCGGGTTCCGTTCGGCCACGGGCGCGGTCGAGGACGAGATCGGCGCTCGCTACGCCTGGGATGCGGGCGTCGCGATCGGCCGGTTCCTCGACGGCCTCCGCGAGGGCAAGATCCTCGGCCGAGAGTGCCGCGTGTGCCACCGGGTGCTGGTGCCGCCTCGGATGTTCTGCGAGCGCGACTTCCGCGGAACCGATGCCTGGGTGCAGGTCGAGAACACCGGCGTGGTGCAGACGTTCTCGATCTGCAATGTACGGTGGGACATGCAGCCCCTGGACGAGCCCGAGCTCCCCGCGGTGATCGCGATCGACGGCTCGGACGGCGGGTTCCTGCACACGCTCGGCGAGGTGGAACCCGACGAGGTCACGATCGGGATGAAGGTGCAGGCCGTCTGGAAGCCGGTGGGCGAGCGCACCGGCTCGATCCTCGACATCGCGTACTTCCGACCACGGCAGGTGGAGAAAGCGGGCTGATGCTCGAGCGGATCGCGCGTCCCGAACAGATCCGGCGGTGGGAGGGGGACCTGCCCGTTCGCCACCGCTACACGCCGGGTGTCGCCGGCGACGCGTTCTTCACGGCGCTCCGGGAGCGCGGCGTGCTGCTCGGCTCGCGGTGCGAGGGCTGCGCGTACACCTACGTGCCGGCTCGGCTGTTCTGCGAGCGATGCTTCTCGGAGCTCTCGGCCGACACCCAGGTCGGTCCCGGCGGCGAGCTCGTGTCCTTCACGATCGTGTTCCGGGGGATCGAGGACGAGCCACTCGAGCGCCCCCAGACCCTCGGCGCGGTGCGTCTCGACGGTGCGGACGCCGTCCTGATCCATCGGGTCGAGCCGGGCGAGGAGCCGTTGGAGATCGGCGAACGCGTCGAGGTGGTCGTCGAGCCCCAATCTCGCCGAACCGGATCGATCCTCGATATCGCGGGCTTCAGGGTCGTCGAGACCTAAGACGTGTCTCGACGCCGTCGGCGAGGTGCAGCGCCGGCCGGCTAGCCCACCGCCTTCTTGACGAGCGCGCCGATCTTCTTCTCATCGGCGGCCGTCAGCTTCGTCAGTGCGTACGAGGTCGGCCACATGGCGCCCTCGTCGAGGTTCGCCGCTTCCTCGAAGCCGAGCGTCGCGTACCTCGACTTGAACTTGTCCGCGCTCTTGAAGAAGCAAACGATCTGGTCGTCCTTGGCGTACGCGGGCATGCCGTACCAGGTCTTGGGCGAAAGGTTCGGCGCGTTCTTCGTGACGATCGCGTGGAGCCGCTCCGCCATGACCCGGTCCGGTTCCGGCATCTCGGCGATCTTCTCGAGCAGGGCGCGTTCCCCCTCCTCCTTGGTCTTGGCGGCCTTCAGCTCCTTGGCGCGCTCCTTCATCGCGGCCCGTTCCTCGGCCGTGAACTTGCTGCCCGCGCCGGTGCGCTTCGCGGACGTCGTGGTGCTCTTCTTCGCGGTTGTCTTCTCAGCCATTGCGAAGCACCTCCCTGTCTCGGATGCGCCTGTGCCACCTGGTCGCCGGCGCGATCGCCGGACGGCTCAGCGCAGCTCCTGGATGCGGATCAGGGTGCCCGCGGGATCGCGGATGGCGCAGTCGCGAACCCCGTACGGTTGGTCGGTCGGTTCCTGGACGACCTCGGCGTCGCCGGCCTGCAGGCGTTCGAAGGCGCCGTCGACGTCCTTGGTGGCCAGGTTGATGCTGGCGAACGTTCCCTTGGCCATCATCTCGGCGATGGTGCGGCGCTCATCGTCGGTGATGCCGGGGGTGGCGGAAGGTGGGTACAGGACGATGGACGTGCCGGGCTGGTCGGGGGGCCCGACCGTGATCCAATGCAGCCCGCCGTATTCGACATCATTCCGGACCTCGAAGCCGAGCATGTCGCGATAGAAGGCCAGGGACGCGTCCGGATCGTCGTGCGGCAGGAGGGTCTGGTAGATGGTGATGTCCATGTCGGTCATGCTACGTGTGGCTCGGCGAGTGGCGCTTCTCGATTC
Source organism: Actinomycetota bacterium (assembly GCA_036277855.1). Lineage (GTDB taxonomy): Bacteria > Actinomycetota > UBA4738 > UBA4738 > HRBIN12 > DASSJM01. The sequence continues at coordinate 6,438 of DASUMC010000160.1, read as the reverse complement.
CTGATCGGTCTGGTCACCTGCTTCGCCACGCACGGCGGCATCCCGGCCATCTCGCGTGAGGCATGTCGCCGGTAGGCACTGGGCGACACACCCACCAGCTCGGTGAAGCGAGTGCTGAAGGTGCCCAGCGACGAGCAGCCGACATCGAAGCAGACCTCGGTGACGCTCAGGTCGCCGCGACGCAGCAATGCCATCGCGCGCTCGATGCGCCGGGTCATCAGGTAGCTGTACGGGGACTCACCGAACGCGAGCCGGAACTGACGGCTGAGGTGCCCGGCCGACATGTGCGCTCCGCGGGCGAGCGCCTCGACGTCCAGCGGTTGAGCGTACTCGCGGTCGATGCGGTCGCGGACGCGGCGAAGAACCGCGAGGTCTCGCAGGTGCTGCGCCGGGGCGGATCTGCTGGTCACGAGCGAGACATCGTACCGTCGCGTCGACCCCATCCGGCTGCCGGGGGTCGCGTCATCCGGCGCCCGTATGCTCTCGACATGGCGACCTTGACGTGCGAGCGGTGCGGGCTTCCTCTTCCTGACGAGGCCCGGTTCTGCCCCAACTGCGGCTATCCGGTGGGTGCACCGCCGCCGGAGGAGCGCAGGTTCGTCACGGTGATCTTCGTCGACCTGGTCGGGTCGACCCTGTTGTCCAGCCAGATCGATCCCGAACGCTACCGAGAGGTCCTCACCCGCTACTACCGGATGGTGGCCGAGGAGCTCGAGTCGCTCCGCGGCCGCGCGTACAACTTCGCCGGGGATGCGGTCGTTGGGGTCTTCGGCCTGCAGCACACGCACGACGACGACGCGCTCCGCGCCGTTCGGGCGGGCCTGGGGCTGGTCGACCGCGTCGGTCGCCTCGGCGAGGAGATCGGCCTCCCGGTCCCGCTCCGGATCCGTGTCGGGATCCATACCGGTCCGGTCGCGATCGGCAGCGAGGCGTCCGAGCAGGGCCTGATCTACGGCGCCACCGTCAACCTGGCGGCGCGGCTCCAGCAGGCCGCCGACCCGGGGACGGTGCTGGTCTCGGAGACGAGCTACCTCCTGTCCCTGTCGCAGGTCCAGTACGGCCCGATGCACGAGGTCGAGGCGAGGGGGTTCGAGGACGAAACGCGCGCGTGGCCGGTCGCGGCGCTCCAGCGCGGCTCGGGCCGCCGAACGATCCCGCTCGTGAACCGCAAGCGCGAGCTCCGGCTGCTGCAGGACGCGTTCGACGGCGCTCGGGAGACGCGCCGCGGGCACTTGGTGACGCTGTTCGGCGAGCCGGGGATCGGCAAGAGCCGGGTTGTCGACGAGTTCGTGGCCGGTCTGCCGGACGACGCCAAGGTGCTGATGGGCCGCGCGAGCCCGTTCGAGGAGGACGTGACCTTCGGCCCGCTCGCGCAGATCCTCCTGCACGAGATGGGAGAGGCGGCGCACGCGCCGCCCGAGGCGCTCCGCGCGCGACTCGAGGAGATCGTCCTGGAGTGCACCCCGCCCGACGAGGCGAAACAGATCGTCGAGCGCTTGTGCATCGCCCTCGGGATCGCCGGCGAGGCACGCGACGAGAAGCGCTACCGGGTGGCCGAGATCCGATCGGGGCTGCTCGCGCTCCTTCGCGGGTTCTCCGGCCGGGGACCGGTGGTCCTGGTCCTCGAGGACCTGCAGGCGGCCCAGGCGGCGATGCTCGAGCTGGTCGAGGAGTTGGTGCGCGAGGCCGACGGCATCCCGTTGCTCGTGATCTGCGCCGCCCGGTACACGCTGCTCGACGACCGTCCCGGCTGGGGCGGCGGACGCGGGAACTCCGTCAACCTCTACCTGGAGACGCTCTCGCTCGACGAGTCGGCGCAGCTCGCGCGGGACGCCGGCGAAGGCCTGGACGAGGCGACCGCCCAGCGGATCGCGCGGCACGCCAGCGGCAACCCGTTCTTCATCATCGAGACGACCGGGATGCTGCTGCACGAGGGGAAGGGGCTCCCGGCGGACACCGGCCCGCTGCCGCCAGCGCTGCTGCCGCCCACCGTGCAAGCCGTGATCGCGGCCCGGATCGACCACCTCTCACCCGAGGGCCGAGATCTGATCCGCAAGGCCTCGGTGTTCGCCCGCTCGTCGTTCACCCTCGCCGAGCTCGACCTGGTCGCCGACCCGACCGGCGAGGCGCTCGGCCGGCTCGAGGAGGAGGAGCTGCTCGAACGGGACGGCGATCGCCCCGACGTCTGGCGCTTCAGCCATGGGATGGTGCGCGACGTCGCCTACGAGAGCCTGCCCAAGCGCCAGCGCCAGCGCCTGCACCTGCTGGTCGCCGACGGGCTGTCCCGCAACCCCCAGACGGCCGCCCGCCGCCCGCGAGCGATCGCCTTCCATCTGGAGCAGGCGGCGCTCGCCTCGCTCGACCTCAACCCACGCGACCGAACGCTCGCCGAACGTGCGGTCGACGCTCTGGCTCACGCCGGCGACATCGCCCGCGAGGGGCCGAACATGAAGGCGGCCGAGGAGGACTACCGCCGCGCGCTGGAGCTCGCCGGTCCCGAACGCACGTGGGGGCTCAGAGAGGCGCGGATCCTCGCGAGCCTCGGGGAGATCCGTTACTGGCTCGGCGAGTTCGAGCCCGCCGTCCCGGTGCTCGAACGCGCGTTGAAGCTCGGCGACGGCGACCTCGCGGTCCGTGCGCACGCCTCGCGCTTCCTCGGCGACATCGAGCTTTCTGTCCTGGGGGACGCGAAGCGCGCCGCCGAGTTGCTCGACGACGCGCTCGAGGCGGCTCGCGGGCTCGGGGATCCGTGGACGCTGGCGCGGACGTTGCTGGTCGCCGCGTGGGCGCCCTATTTCCGGCGGGACACCGAGGGTGCGCGCGCGATGTTCCATGAGGCGCTCGAGACGGCTCGGGCGAACCCGGAGGGCGACCGGTGGTCCGAGGCCCGGTCGCTCGTCGGGCTCTCCACGCTCGAGAGCGACGGGGGTGACGAGGAGGGTTCGCTCCGGCTCGCGGCGGAGGCCCTTGCGATCGCGGAGGCGAGCGGGGACCGCTTCTCGCTCGCGGTCGCGCACGAGGCGGTCGGCGGCACGATGCGCCACATGATGCGGCTGGCGGATGCCGAGGAGCACATGGATCGCGCGGTCGACGCATTCCGGGCGCTCGGCGCGCGCTGGGAGCTGGCGAGCGCGCTCACGTCGCGAGGCATCGCTCGACGGCTCGCCGGTCGAGCCCAGGACGCCGTCGAGGACCTGCGTGAGGCCTACCGCATCTGCCGTGAGCTGAAGGAGCGGAGCATCATCACGTGGACGGCCGCCGCGCTCGCCCGGGCGTACGTGAGCGCGGGCGACCCGGGAGCGGCGCGCCGCGTCCTGGAGGAGACCGCGTCGGTCGCCTCCGAGGAGACCGCCGTCACCGAGGACTGGCTGGACTATGCCGACGTCGAGATCCTGCTGGCCGAGGGCGAACGAGAGGCTGCGCTGGAGCGCGCGCTCTCGATCCTGCGCTACGAGCGCGGAGAGGGCTCCTCAAAGGACGTCGCCGCACGGGTGTGGTGGATCTCGCAGGTGTTCGGCGTCGAGGCCGCGGGGGGCGAGGAGGAGGTCGAGCGCGCCAGGGAACTGCTCGAACGGACGCAGATGCTCCAGCCCTTCCGCGAGGCCGAGCTGGTCACCAGCCGTTGGGCGATTTCGGAGGCCTGACCGCTAGGCTTCGGAACCGTGGACTTCGACCTCACGCCCGAGCAGGAAGAGCTCCGCGCCGCGGTGCGCGCGTTCGCCGAGGACGTGGTGGCGCCCGCGGCGGCCGAGGCCGACGAACGCGAGGAGCTCCCCACCGAGATCGTGAAGCGGGCCGCCGAGCTCGGGCTGTTCGGCATCCTGTTCCCCGAGGAGGTCGGGGGCCAGGGCGGCGACCTGCTCTCGTTCTGCCTGTGTCTCGAGGAGATCGGGCGGTACGACTCGTCGCTCGCGATCACGCTCGAGGCCGCGGTGGGCCTGGGCGCGAACCCGCTGTTCCGGTTCGGCACCGATGAGCAGCGGGAGCGATGGCTCGTGCCGATGGCACGGGGCGAGGCGATCGGCGCGTTCGCACTCACCGAACCCGGCGGAGGCTCGGACGCCCGCGCGATCCGGACGACGGCCAAGCTCGACGGCGACGGGTGGGTGATCGACGGCTCGAAGGCGTTCATCACCAACTCGGGGACGCCGCTGACGTCCGTGATCATCGTGGCGGCGCTGGACGAGGCAGCGGACGACGGCGAGGTCTCCACGATCGTCGTGCCGGTCGGGACGCCCGGGCTCACGGTGGGTGCGAGCTACCGCAAGGTCGGCTGGCGCGCGAGCGATACCCACGAGGTCTCGTTCGACGCGTGTCGCGTGCCGGCGGACCACCTGCTCGGCGAGCGCGGCCGCGGGTACGCGCAGTTCCTCGAGACGCTCGCCGACGGGCGGGTCGCGATCGCGGCGCTCTCGGTCGGGCTCGCCCGGGGATGCCTTGAGGAGAGCGTCCGGTACGCGGGGGAGCGGGAGGCATTCGGGCAGCCGATCGGCGCGTACCAGGCGCTCCAGTTCAAGATCGCCGACATGCGGGTGGGGGTCGAGACGGCGCGTCTCGCTTACCAGCGGGCCGCGTGGCTCCGCGACCGAGGGCGCCCCTTCGCGACCGAGGCGTCGATCGCCAAGCTGTACGCGAGCGAGGTCGCGGTCTCGAGCGCGCGGGAGGCGGTGCAGGTCCACGGCGGCTACGGCTTCGTCGAGGACTTCCCCGTGGCCCGCTTCTACCGGGACGCCAAGGTGCTCGAGATCGGGGAGGGCACCAGCGAGATCCAGCGCGTGCTCATCGCCCGGGCGCTCGGCCTGCCGGGAACCGAGCTGTAGGCCCCGCCAGGCAAGGTCCGGCCCGGGTCCGAGCGGGGGGAAAACGCCCGCCGAGGGTGGTTGCATCCGGGGGCCGCGGCGGGCACGGTTGACATCCCGCTCGGCCGTCCGATAGGAAGGGCCTTCCCCAATGGCCGAAAACCACAGCGGTTCAGGCGTCGTGTTCCGCCGCGCCCTGGCGGTGGTGGCGGCGATGGCCCTCCTGACGTCGCTCGCCCAGGTCGCGGCCGCCGAGCCGAGCACCGAGGAGAGGCTCGACGCCGCCAAGGCCGAGTTCGAGCAGCTGAAGAACCAGATCGCGAGCCAACAAGAGGTCCTGAACGGGCTCTCGGCGGAAGCGGCCGTGATCGCCGAGCGCTGGGAGGTCGCGAGCGGTCGCTGGGAGCAGGTCACCGCCCAGCTCCGCCAGACACAGTTCGCCCTCGCCGAGGCGCAGGCGGAGTACCAGGGCCTCAAGTCCGACCTGGAGGAACGCGCCCGCCAGGCCTACATCACGGGCCCGGGGTCGGGTCTCGAGTTCCTGCTGGGCGCGACGTCCATCGCCGACCTCTCGGCGCGCATGGAGTACGTGAACGCCTTGAGCCAAGAGGACGCAGACCTTGCGACGGAGGTGCAGAACGTTCGCAACAGCCTCGCGGCGAAGAAGGAAGACCAGGAGAAGCTGCAGACGAAGCGGGCGAAGGCCCTCAAGCAGGTCGAGAGCGAGCAGGCCGCGCTCGACGCGAAGTTCGACGAGCAGCAGGCGGTGCTCGACGACCTGGACGCGAAGAAGGCGCGGGCCGAGGACCTGGTGAGGCAACTCACCAAGCGGTACCAGAACGAGCTCGAGGCCCTCACCGGCCTCGAGTTCCACGGAGGCACCGTCTTCGCGGTGTGCCCGGTCGATCAACCCCGTGCCGTGTACGACGGGTTCGGCGCGCCGCGGTACGGAGGCGGGTACCACCCGCATGCGGGCAACGACATCATCGCTCCGCAAGGCACGCCGATCCGAGCGACGTTCGACGGGTACGCCCAGGCGGGCTCGAATACGCTCGGCGGGTACTCGGTGAACGTCTACGGGGACCTCGGCTACACGTACAACGCGCACCTGATGCAACCGGGTGTCACGGGACAGGTCTCGGCCGGACAGGTCGTCGGCTACGTGGGCGCGACCGGGGACACGTCGACGCCGCACGATCACTTCGAGTGGCACCCCAACGTGATCCCGTCCGACTGGCCGATGAGCCCGTACGGCTTCAATGTCATCGGGTCGGCCGTGAACCCCTTCCCGCTCCTGGCTCAGGTCTGCTGACGACGCTGCCGGGCCGCTGCTCGAGCTCACGGTCTTTCGACCCAGAGCCCTCTTCGCAACAGCACCGCGGCGACGACGGCCAGGACGATCAACCCGGCGACGATCGCGATCGTGGCGATGGACCATCCGCCTCCAGGGGTTCCGGACCCGCCGGTGGGCGACGCCGGTTGTCCGGCGACCGAGAGGTAGCCCAGCTCCTCGATGTCCGCGCCGGCCTGCTGGATGCTCGGCAGGTCGTCGGTGTCGAGGGCAGTCCACCGTTCGCCGGACCTCGACCAGATGATCGAGTGGCTGCCGTGGTCGTTCGCGAGCAGGGGATAGACGATG
>DASUMC010000159.1:0-12800 GCA_036277855.1 Actinomycetota bacterium | reverse complement strand
GTCGGGTTCGTGCAGGCGCTCTCGCCGCACAAGGTCCTGATGATGCCCGAGGGCGAGCTCGCGCTCTGGGACGACGAGCTGCTCGAGCTCGTCGCGCTGGCCTAGCGATCACGCGAGACGGGCGGGGAATGACACCGGGATCGTGGTCGACGCGGCACGGTCTCGGGGACGCCTCGCTATGCTCTGCGCGCTCCGTTCCGGGGAGCACCGACCGGGAGGGGATCACGCATGGAGCCGAACGGAACCGCGAGCCTCGCGTTTGTGAACGGCCGCGTCTACACGATGGACGCCGCCCGGCGCTGGGCTGGCGGGGTCGCGGTCAGGGAGGGACGGATCGTCGCGGTCGGGACCGACGCCGAGGTCCGGGGGCTGATCGGTCCGGAGACGGACGTCGTGGATCTCGGAGGCAGGATGCTCCTGCCCGGGTTCCAGGACGCCCATATCCATGCGGCCGCGAGCGGCTTGGAGATGCTGCGCTGCAACCTTTCCGACGCGTACTCCCTTCCCGAGTACGAACGCATCGTGCGTGAATACGCGGCGGCGCATCCCGACGACGCGTGGATCGGGGGCAGCGGCTGGTCGATGGACGTGTTCCCGTCCGGGAACCCGCCGAAGGAACCGTTGGATCGAGTCGTGGCCGACCGACCGGTGCGGCTGTGGAGTCGCGACGGCCACAGCGTGTGGGTGAACTCGCGCGCGCTCGAGATCGCGGGGGTGGCCCGGGATACGCCGGACCCGGCCGACGGGTGGATCGTGCGCGACGAGGACCGGGAGCCGGCCGGAACCCTCCACGAAGGCGCCATCGACCTGGTCGAGGGGCATGTCCCCGAGCCCTCGACCGAGGACCGGGTCGACGGCCTGCGGACCGCGCAGACCTACCTCCACTCCCTGGGGATCACGGCGTGGCAGGACGCGATCGTCGGCGGCCACGATCCGACATTTGACACCTACGTGTCGTTCGCGCGCTCCGGGGAGCTCACCGCGCGTGTCGTCGGAGCCCTGTGGTGGGACCGCCATCGAGGGCTCGAGCAGGTCGAGGATCTGATCGCGCTCCGCGAAAGCGGCCGGGTGGGCCGGTTCCGCGCGACATCGGTGAAGATCATGCAGGACGGGGTGATCGAGAACCTCACGGCCGCCGTCCTCGAGCCATATCTCGACGCGGATGGGCGCCCGACCGGGAACCGCGGGAAGTCGTTCGTCGACCCAGAGCAGCTCAACTCGGTCGTGACTCGATTGGACGCCGAGGGGTTCCAGGTGCACGTCCACGCGATCGGTGAGCGGGCCGTTCGGGAGGCGCTCGATGGCATCGAGATGGCTCGCCGGTCGAACGGTCCGAACGATCACCGCCATCACATCGCGCACATCCAGGTGATCCATCCCGACGACCTGCCTCGCTTCCGCGAGCTCGGCGTCGTCGCGAACGCGCAACCGCTGTGGGCGGTCAACGAGGGACAGATGCTGCACCTCACGATCCCGTTCCTCGGTGCGGAGAGGTCGTCCTGGCAGTACCCGTTCGGGAGCCTGGTGCGGTCGGGAGCCACCCTCGCGATGGGGAGCGACTGGGCGGTCTCCAGCCCCAACCCTCTCTGGGAGATGCACGTCGCCGTGCATCGCACCGCCCCGAGCGCCTACGAGTACGGGGGCGGGACCGGCGAGCCGTTCCTGCCCGACGAGCGGATCGACCTGCCGACGGCGCTGGCCGGGTTCACGATCAACAGCGCGTACGTGAACCACCTCGACCATCTCACCGGGTCGATCGAGGTCGGGAAGCGGGCGGATCTCGCGGTCCTCGATCGGGACCTGTTCGCGCACCCGGTCGAGGAGATCGCCGACGCCTCCGTCATGCTCACGTTCGTCGACGGCCAGCGCGTCCACGACGCGGAGGGGCCGGCCTGAGGGCCGGCCGCTGCTGACCTACGGTCACGAGGGCTCGTTGCCAGGTCGCGGGGCCGGACGCACGATAGCCGCGGCCCGATCGGGCCGATGCACCCACCGAGCCGAGGAGGTTCCGCCATGGCCTTCGACATGAGCCAGGTGCAACGCGGGGCGCGTAACCGCCGAACGCCGTATCACGAGGCCGCGCAGAAGCACGACCCGAAGGGCTACACCGTCTACAACCACATGTACTTCCCGATCCGATTCGACTCGTTCGAATCCGAGTTCGAGACCCTCCTCAACGGCGTGACGCTCTGGGATGTCGCGGTCGAACGCTGCCTCGAGATCGCCGGCCCCGACGGGTTCCGGTTCGCCCAACTCCTGACGCCGCGCGACCTGTCGAGGTGCGCGGTGGGGCAGGGCAAGTACGTGCTGATCTGCGACAGCGATGGGGGCATCATCAACGACCCGGTCCTCACACGGATGGACGAGAGCACCTTCTGGTTCGCCCTCGCGTCCTCGGACGCCCTCCTGTTCGCCCGCGGGCTGAAGAACGCGTACCCGGACCTCGACGTCACGATCCGCGAGGCGGATGTCGCGCCGCTCCAGGTTCAGGGGCCGAAGTCGAAGGACCTGATGGCCAAGCTGATCGGCCCGGAGATCCTCGACCTCCGGTACTACTTCTGGACCGAGGCGAAGATCGCCGGGGCGCCGGTCGTGATCACGCGCACCGGTTGGACCTCGGAGGTCGGCTACGAGGTGTACCTCACCGACACGACCAAGGGCGCCGAGGTCTACGACGCGATCATCGAAGCGGGGGAGGAGTTCGAGATCCGCCCGACGGGCCCGAGCGACATCCGGCGGATCGAGGGCGCGATCTTCAACTGGGGCGCAGACATGACCTACGAGAACGACCCGCTGGAGATGGGACTCGAGCGCCTGGTGGACTGGGACCTCTCGGACGACGACTGCATCTCCATGCGAGCGCTTCGCACGACCAAGGAGCAAGGGGTGCGCCGCAGGATCAACGGCCTGGAGCTGGACGGAGACCCGTTCCCCGAGCTCAACAACGTGAAGTGGCCCATCGTGGATGGAGGAGAGGAGATCGGCAGGGTGACCTCGGCGATCTACTCGCCCCGTCTGGAGCGCAACATCGGGTTCGGGTGGCTGCCGGTTCAGCGATCGACGCTCGGCGAGCGCGTCACCGTCGAGACCGAATGGGGTCCGCGTTCGGGGACCGTGGTCGAGATGCCGTTCGTCGACCCGGGCAAGCAGATCCCGGTCTCCTGAGGCGCCGGCCCGTCCGAACTGAAGGGCCGTTCAGTCGACCCCGGCGGCCCGTGGTCCGAGCCAGGCTTGCGACCGGCGCTGGATTGAACGATGATTCAAAGTCCCGAGGCGCCCGGCCGAGGGATCGAGGGGGTCGTGCCCGGATGGTGAACGAACGGCAGGAGATGCTCGAGCAGAGCGCGACGATCTACTTCGGACCCTGGTACCGACGATCTCCGTTCTTCGACGCGACGCGGCGCGCCGGCTGCACCGCCTATGACGTCTACAACCACATGCTCCTGCCGGCGTACTTCGACGACCCCGTGGTCGAGTACTGGGCGCTGCTGAACGACGTGACCGTGTGGGACGTGGCGGTCGAGCGCACGGTCGAGATCTCGGGCCCGGACGCCGATCGCTTCGTCGACTCGCTCACGTGCAGGGACCTGACGAGGTGCGCCGTCAAGCAGGGCAAGTACATGATCGTGACCGCGCCGGACGGTGGGATCCTCAACGATCCGGTGTTGCTCCACGTCGGCCAGGATCGCTGGTGGATGCAGCTCGCGGACTCGGACGCCGGGCTGTACGCCCTCGGCGCGGCGGCGCGGTCGAACCTCGACGTCGAGGTCTCGTACCCCCACGCGTACCCGATGCAGGTCCAGGGAGCGAAGGCCGCCAAGACCCTCGAGAAGCTCGTCGGTCCCGCCGTGCTCGACCTCAAGTACTACTGGTGCGACTGGTTCGACGTCGGCGACATCCCGGTGCTGATCAGCCGGACGGGGTGGACCGCGGTCCAGGGGTTCGAGATCAACCTGCTCGACCCCGGCCGGGGGGACGACCTGTGGGACGCGGTCTTCGCGGCGGGGGAGGAGTTCGGGATCCGGCCGGTCGCGCCCGTCGAGGCGCGCCGCATCGAGGCGGGGATCATGAACTACAACTCGGACATGACCCACGAGGACACGCCGCTGCACCTGATGGGCCTGGAGCACCTCGTCGAGGACCAGCCGCAGGACTACATCGGCAAGGAGGCGCTCGAGGCCCTCAAGGCCAAGGGCGTGGATCGCAAGCTCGTGGGGATCGAGTGGTCGGGCGACGAGCTCAAGGCCGAGCTTTCGTGGTTCTGGCCCGTGGTTCGAGACGGTGGGCAGATCGGCCGGGTCACCGATGCCGTCTGGTCGCCGAAGCTCGAGAAGAACATCGGCTACGCGTGGGTGCCGATCGAAACCGCCGACCCGGGCACGCAGGTCGATGTGGAGTCCGAACACGGACCGATCACCGTGACGACCGCCACGATCCCGTTCATCGATGCCCGCAAGGAGGTCCCGGCCGCCTCCCTGCGCGGGTAGAACATCGGACCGATCGAGGAGCCTCGGATGGAGGGGACCAGGGTCGACCGGAGGCCGCCGCAGACCGCGCCCCACGCCAAGGGGTTCCACCGAGCCCTCCTGCTCGTCGAACGTGTGGCCAAGGAGACCGTGTGGGACTGCCGGATGTGCGGGCAGTGCATCCTGCACTCGACGGGGCTGTCGTGCCCGATGCGCTGCCCGAAGAACCTGCGGAACGGTCCCTGCGGTGGCACGCTGCAGGACGGAGGCTGCGAGGTGCTGCCCGAGATGAAGTGCGTCTGGGTCTCCGCGTGGGAGGGCTCGCGGCGCCTGCCGCTCTGGCGCGATCACATCCGGCATGTCGAGCCGCCGGTCGACTGGCGGCTCCAGGGGACGTCGTCGTGGGAGAACCTCGTCACCGGACGCGACCGCCGGGTGCCGGAGGGCTGGTCGGGATCCGCGCACGGATCCGGGTCGTGAGACCCCTGATGACGGAAGTGGCTCCGCGCAGCCACCTGCACCGTCTGCTGCAGGCCGGCGAGTTCGTCGTCACGGCCGAGCTCCAGACGAGCGACTCGGCCCACCCGGCGCGCATCGTCGAGCTCGCCGGGACCCTCCGTGGGAAGGTCGACGCGGTGAACTGCACGGACAACAGTGCCGCCCACGCGCACATCGCGGCGATCGCCGCGGCGCGGCTGCTCCTGGACGAAGGTGTCGAACCCGTGATGCAACTGGTCTGCCGGGATCGGAACCGGCTGGCCCTTCAGGCCGATCTGCTCGGGGCGGCGGCGCTGGGGGTTCGCAACGTCGTGTGCATGACCGGGGACGACGTCAGCGCCGGCGACCATCCCGAGACCAAACCGATCTACGACCTCGACTCGGTTCAGCTGATCAGGACGGCCACGATCATGCGCGACGAGGGCACCTACCTGTCGGGCCGGCCCTTGACCGACGCGCCCAGCTTCCTGATCGGCGCCGTCGAGAACCCGTTCGCGCCCCCGCTCGAGTTCCGGCCGATGCGGTTGGGCACGAAGATCGAGGCGGGCGCCGAGTTCATCCAGACGCAGATCTGCTTCAACCTGGACAAGATGCGGTTGTTCATGTCGCGGTGCGCCGAGCTCGGGCTGCTCGACCACGTGTGGGTGCTCGCGGGTGTGTTCGTGCCGAACTCCGCGGCGGGTGCTCGCTACCTGCGCGACCAGGTGCCGGGACTCGACGTGCCCGAGGACGTGATCGAGCGCATGGAGGGTGCGCCCCGAGAGGAGCAGAGGGAGGAGGGGATACGGCTCGCGCTCGAGATCGTCGACGCCGTCCGCCGGATCCCGGGTGTCTCGGGTATCCACCTGATGACGATCAACCACGAGGAGGCCATCCCCCGGGTGGTCGAGGGCGCCGGGCTGCTGCCGCGCCCGCCCCGCCAGATGTGACGTTCGCGTAGCGATCGGCTACGCCCGATCGAGTCGTTCGGGCATCGGGTGCACGCGCGGACGCCGAGTGTCGAATGGAGCCTGAACCCGACAGACTGGAGCCATGACCATGAGGCGTGCCCTCCTCGCCATCGGCGTCGTTGCGGCGCTCGCGTTCTCCGCGTGCACGACGGGAAGCAGCAACACCCCCACCACGCAACCCCCGACGAACGGCTCACCGGCGGCGAACTTCCCCTCCTCGCAGCCGGTCCTCTCGAGCGGCAGGGATGCCGTCGTGAACGTCGTGAAGAGCGTCCTGCCGGCGGTCGTGAACGTCGTCGTCGACACCGGCGCCGGCCAGGGAGAGGGCACGGGGTTCATCGTGCGCTCGGACGGCATCATCGTGACGAACTACCACGTGGTTGAGAACGCCTCGAAGGTCACGGTGCTGACGTCGGCGGACGACCCCGTTCAGTACGACGCCCGCGTGATCGGTGGCGACGTGGGGGCCGACCTCGCGGTTCTGGACATCGATGCCAACGACCTGCCGACTGTGACGCTCGGCGACTCGGATGCCCTGCTGCTCGGGCAGCGCGTCGTCGCGGTCGGATACGCCCTCGGGCTCGAGGGCGGACCCTCGGTGACCGCGGGGATCGTCTCCTCGCTGACGAGGCAGATCGATGTCCAGGACACGGGATGTCCGGTCTCGGAGTGCGGCGCCGACCAGACGCGCGTCTACGACCACGTGATCCAGACCGATGCGGCCATCAACCCCGGGAACTCCGGTGGGCCGCTGCTCAACATGAACGGGCAGGTCGTCGGGATCAACTCGGCGGGTGCGAACCAGGCCGAGAACATCGGGTTCGCGATCCAGATCGATTCGGTCAAGCCCACGATCTTCCAGGCCGCCGAGCACCCGTCACAGCCCGTTGCGTTCATGGGGATCAGCTCCGGCTCGGCCTCCGATCCACAGGTCCAGTTCGAGTTCGCTCCGCCCATGGATCGGGGCGCTGTCATCGTCGACGTCGTGGGCGGCGGCCCCGCCGACGACGCGGGCATCGTCGTGGGTGACACCATCGTGCGATTCGACAGCCGGACGGTGACCGACTCCGAACAGCTCGGCGGGCTGATCCGATCGCATCGGCCAGGCGACGAGGTCAGCGTGGGCATCGTCCACGCAGACGGCTCGCCGGACGAGGTCACGGTTACGCTGGGCGTGAACCCGGTGCCGACGAGCTAGCACGTAGGGCACGGACGAGGCATTCCGCGCCGGTGGTGCGCTAGCCTGACCTGCGTGAAGGTGAAGCTCCGCAACCCCGACCGGGAGGTCGAGCTCGCGGGCGGTCGAAAGATCCACGACGTGCTCGGCGAGCTCGGCATCAACCCCGACACCGTGCTGGTCATCCGCGAGCGTGAGCTGCTCACACGCGAGGACCGGGTCGGCGAGGCCGACGTGATCGAGATCCGCCCGGTGATCAGCGGTGGCTCCGGCGGGAACCGGATGAAGTGCCGGCGCTGCAAGGCTCCCGCCGTCGTCGAGATCCGCCGGCACAACGCGGCGTTCTGCGCCGACTGCTTCCTTCGCCACGTGCGTGAGCAGGTCAAGCGCGCGATCGGGGCGCACGACATGTTCCGGCCCACGGACAGGATCCTGGTCGCGGTCTCGGGTGGCAAGGACTCGCTCGCGCTGTGGGACGTCCTGCTCGAGCTCGGCTACCGGGCCCACGGGTTGTACCTGGGCCTCGGGATCGGGGAGTACTCCGAGCGGTCGCACGAGGTCGCGCGCGCCTTCGCACGCGAACGCGAGGCGCACCTGGTCGAGGTCGACCTGGCGCGCGACTACGGGTTCGACGTGCCGACCGCCGGCAGGAGGGGGTCGCGGTCGACCTGCGCGGTCTGCGGGCTGTCCAAGCGCTACGTCTTCAACCGGGCCGCGCGCGAGGGCGGGTACGACGTGATCGCGACCGGGCACAACCTCGACGATGAGGCCGCCACCCTGCTCGGCAACACCCTGCGCTGGCAGACGGACTACATCGCGCGCCAGTCGCCCGTGCTGCCCGAGGAGGACGGATTCGCACGCAAGGTCAAGCCGCTGTACCGGCTCTCGGAGCTCGAGACCGCGGCCTTTGCGTTCCTTCGGGGGATCGACTACGTGGTGGAGGAGTGTCCGCTCGTCGCCGGCAACACGCAGCTCCGCTACAAGGAGGCGATGGACCAGCTCGAATCCACGTCGCCCGGTACCAAGGCCCAGTTCTTCCTCGGGTACCTCGACCGGGCGGCGCCGCTGTTCGCGATGCAGGACGAGGTCCGGCTGGTCGGGTGCGAGCGCTGTGGTCAGCCGACGACGGGCAGGTTCTGTGCGTTCTGCCGCGCGCGGGCGCAGATCCTCGGTGAGCGGCTCGAGGACCCGGCCGAACGAGGCTCGCCGGGGGGGCGGTCCGACGATCGTGAGACCGCCGAGGCGTTGGCCGACGAGGTCATGCCGGTCGAGATCTACGGGACGCCCCGTCGATGAACGGCCCCTTCGAGGCGGGGGAGAAGATCCTGCTCGTGGACCAGCGCGACCGTCGGTACCTGCTCACGCTCCAGACCGGCGAGACCTGGCACTCTCACGGCGGGGGACTGCCCCACGACCTGCTGATCGGGTCGCCCGAGGGGACCCTCGTGCACTCGGCGACGGGGATGGCGTTCCGGGCATTTCGGCCGCGGCTGGCCGATTTCGTGCTGAAGATGCCGAGGGGCGCCCAGCTCGTCTACCCGAAGGACGTCGGCGCGATCCTGATCGGGGCCGACGTCTTCCCCGGCGCACGCGTCCTGGAGGCCGGGACGGGTTCGGGATCGCTGACGCTCGCCCTCTGCCGAGCCACCGGGCCCGAGGGCCGGGTGGTCTCCTACGACCTGCGGCCCGAGTTCCAGGCGGGCGCCGCGCGCAACATCGAGTCCTTCTTCGGGAAGGCGCCCGACTGGCTCGAGCTCCGCGAGGGGGACGTCCGCGACGTCGGGGGGAGCGGCGAGACATTCGATCGAGCGATCCTGGACCTCCCGGAGCCATGGGGAACGCTCGAGCCGCTCTCCTCCGTCCTGCCCCCGGGCGCCATCTTCTGCGGGTACCTGCCGACGACGAACCAGGTGCAACAGCTCGTGCTCGGGTTGGAGCGCAACGCCTACGAGCACCTGGAGACGTTCGAGGTGCTGCACCGCTCGTGGCACGTGACCGCTCGGAGCGTGCGACCGGATCAGCGGATGGTGGGACACACCGGGTTCATCACGCTGGCCCGTCGCGTCTGAAAAACACTCAGGTCAAGCGCCGTACCGGCCGAAGACCGTATGCATAGGCCAAGAGACCTCCCCCGTCTTCATCGGTCGCGGTGAGGACCGGAGGTATGCTTCCGCACCGGCGGGAGGTGAAGCAGATGCCGGAGCCCGATCCACGCGAGCAGCGGGAACAGTTCGAGAAGCAGGTTCACGAGCTCCAGACGCAGGTCCGCTTCCTCGAGGACGAGGTCTCCCTCCTCCGCCGCCGGCTCACGAACGCCCCCCGCCAGGTCAAGCTGCTCGAGGACAAGCTCCTCGAGGCGCGTTCGGATCTCTCGCGCGCGCTCTCGCAGAACGAAAAGCTCGCGGGCACCCTGCAGGCCGAGAAGGAGCGGATCGAGGGGCTTCGTGAGGAGGTCGAGAAGCTCAGCCAGCCGCCGGCATCGTTCGGCGTCTACCTCGGCACCAACGAGGACGGCTCGGTCGACGTGTTCACCGCGGGCCGCAAGATGCGTGTGAACCTGTCACCGGACATCGAGACCGATCTCCTGCGCAAGGGCGCCGAGGTGATCCTCAACGAGGCGCTCAACGTGGTCGAGGTGTTGCTGCCCGACCGGGCGGGCGAGGTCGTCAAGGTCAAGGACCGGTTGGGCGAGGACCGCGTGATCGTGATCGGACGCGGCGACGAGGAGCTGGTGGCCACGCTTGGCACCGCGCTCATCGACGAGCAGATCCGCGCCGGGGATCCGCTGCTGATCGACCCGAGGTCCAACGTCGCGCTCGAGAAGCTGCCCAAGGAAGAGGTCGAGGAGCTCGTGCTCGAGGAGGTCCCCGACGTGTCCTACGAGGACATCGGCGGGCTCGAGGGGCAGATCGAGGCGATACGCGACGCCGTCGAGCTCCCCTTCCTGTACGCCGAGCTGTTCCAGGAGCACCAGCTGGAGGCGCCGAAGGGCGTGCTGCTGTACGGGCCTCCGGGTTGTGGCAAGACGCTGATCGCCAAGGCCGTGGCCAAGTCGCTCGCCGACAAGGTCCGCGAGCGGACCGGGCGCCAGGACGCACACTCGTACTTCCTCAACATCAAGGGGCCCGAGCTTCTCAACAAGTACGTCGGCGAGACCGAGCGTCAGATCCGCCAGATCTTCCAACGAGCCAAGGAGCGGAGCGAGGAGGGGCTGCCCGTCATCGTGTTCTTCGACGAGATGGACTCGATCTTCCGGACCCGCGGGACCGGGATCTCGAGTGACGTCGAGTCGACGATCGTGCCCCAGCTCCTGTCCGAGCTCGATGGCGTCGAGACCCTGAAGAACGTGATCGTGATCGGCGCCTCGAACCGCGAGGACCTGATCGACCCTGCGATCCTGCGGCCCGGACGGCTGGACGTGAAGATCAAGATCGAGCGCCCGGACGCGGCGCAGGCGGCCGACATCATGGCCAAGTACCTGAACCCGACCGTGCCGATCCACCCCGAGGACGTCGCCCGCGCGAGTGGAGACGTGAAGGTGACGACCGCGCGGATGATCCAGTCGACGATCGACCGGATGTACTCCGAGGCCGAGGACAATCGGTTCCTCGAGGTCACCTACGCGAGCGGCGACAAGGAGATCCTGTACTTCAAGGACTTCAACTCCGGCGCGATGATCGAGAACATCGTGCGCCGCGCGAAGAAGGAGGCGATCAAGCGCTTCCTGTCCATGGGGGAGAAGGGGATCAAGGCCGAGGACCTGTCACACGCGATCCGCGACGAGTTCAAGGAGAACGAGGACCTGCCGAACACCACGAACCCGGACGACTGGGCCCGGATCTCGGGCAAGAAGGGCGAGCGGATCGTCTACGTGCGAACCCTGCTCGGCGACGGGGACGGCGAGGGCAGGCAGGTCGAGCGAGTCAGCGCCGGCCAGTACCTGTAAGGTCGCCGGATGGCCATCCCCAAGGTCATCGGGACCGAGACCGAGTACGGGATCTCCGCAGTCGCGTCATCCGAGTTCAACCCGGTGATCTCGTCCTCGCTGCTGATCAGCACGTACGCGGGCGCGCTCCGACGGATCCGCTGGGACTACGAGCAGGAGTCCCCGCTTCGCGACGCGCGCGGGTTCGAGCCGGTCCAGCTTCGGGAGCCCTCCGAGGAGGATCTGGGTCTCGCGAACGTGATCCTGCCCAACGGTGCTCGCTACTACGTGGACCACGCCCACCCGGAGTACTCGACACCCGAGTGCCTGACGCCGCGCCACCTCGTGATCCACGACAAGGCGGGGGAGCGCGTGCTCGAACGCTCCCTCGACGAGGTCCGCCGCACGATGCCCGGCGGCCAGCAGCTCGCGATCTACAAGAACAACAGCGACGGCAAGGGCAACTCGTACGGCACGCACGAGAACTATCTGGTCGACCGGCAGGTGCCGTTCGCGAACCTGGTCGCGGGGCTCACGCCGTTCTTCGTGAGCCGGCAGATCTTCTGCGGGGCCGGGAAGCTCGGCGGGGAGGCGTCGTGGGACGAGAGGTCCCGGGATCGCTACCAGGTCACGCAGCGCGCGGACTTCTTCGAAGCCGAGGTCGGCCTGGAGACCACCCTGAAGCGCCCGATCATCAACACGCGCGACGAGCCACACGCCGACCCCGAGAAGTATCGCCGCCTGCACGTGATCGTCGGCGACGCGAACCTGTGCGAGGTCGCGACGCTGCTGAAGCTCGGGACGACCTCGCTCGTGTTGAAGCTGATCGAGGACGGCGACATCCCCGACCTCACGCTGGCGACGGCGGTGCCGTCGCTCCACGACGTGTCCCGGGACCTCACGTGCACAGCGCTCGTCCGGCTGGCCGACGGCCGCAGGCTCACGGCGGTGCAGATGCAGTGGGAGTACCTCGAGCGCGCGCGGAAACACGTCGAGCAGGAGGACACGACGGAGGACAACCTTGAAGTGCTCGAACGGTGGGAGGCGGTGCTGACCGGGCTCGAGGACGACCCGATGCAGCTCTCACGCGAGCTGGACTGGGTCGCGAAGTACCGGCTGCTCGACGGCTACCGCGAGCGGGACGGGCTCGAGTGGTCGGACGCCAAGCTGCGGCTCATCGACCTGCAGTACCACGACGTGCGTCGTGACAAGGGGCTGTACCACCGGCTCGTCGCCACGGGTCAGGTCGAGCGGCTCGTCTCCGAGGAGGATGTCGAGCGGGCGCTCATGGAGCCACCCGAGGACACGAGGGCCTACTTCCGGGGGCGCTGCATCTCCCGCTATCCCGACGCGATCGCCGCGGCGTCGTGGGACTCGATCATCTTCGACACGGGGGCCGAGGCGCTGCAGCGCGTGCCGATGCGCGAGCCGCTCCGAGGCACGAGGGAGCACGTCGAGCGTCTGTTCGAGGAGGCCGCCGACGCGGCGACGCTCGTCGAGAAGCTTCGGTCGTAACGTCCGTCCCGACGGTGATGGTGCCGTCGCGGAGTCCGGCTAGAATCGATCCCTCACGGAAGGAGCTCGGCGGTGCCTCAGGAACAGGAGCAGAGGAAGACCCAGAAGCGTTCCGGCGGCGGCTCGGGCGACGAGGCCGGCCAGGTGACCTCCGCCTCCAAGGGCGAGAAGCTCAAGGAGGAGATGGACGACATCCTGGACGAGATCGACTCCGTCCTCGAGGAGAACGCCGAGGAGTTCGTCAAGTCGTACGTCCAGAAGGGCGGCGA
>DASUMC010000158.1:0-5897 GCA_036277855.1 Actinomycetota bacterium | reverse complement strand
CTCGGGGATCGTTCGGACCTTGTCGGGCGCGCCCTGCACACGGAACGCCCCGTCCCGGAACTCGAGGTCGTCCTCCGCCACCTCGAGCTCGTGCGCCGCCAGCGTCCGCGCCTTGTCCTTGATCTTCTGCAACGCGACGTGCAGCGCCGCGCCGCCGATCGAGATCGAGCGCGAACCGTAGGTGTCCATCCCCAGGGGGGCGATCGACGTGTCGCCGTGCAGGACCTCCACGTCGTCGGGGTGCACACCCAGCTCGTCGGCCGCGATCTGCGACCAGGTGGTGTCGTGGCCCTGCCCGTGGGGCGAGGTGCCGATGGTGAGCGTGACCTTGCCGCTCGGTTGGCATCGCACCTGCGCGGCCTCCCAGCCGCCCGCCGCGTACCGGAGGGCACCCAGGATGTTCGACGGCGCCAGCCCGGACATCTCGATGTAGCTGGAGAGCCCGATCCCGATCTGCTTCACCTCCCCACTCTCGCGGCGGGCCGCCTGCTCCTTGCGGTACTGCTCGTAGTCCGCGAGCTCGAGCGCGCGCTCGAACGCGGGGAGGTAGTCCGCCGAGTCGATCTGCAACCCCATCAGCGACGGCTTCGCCTCGGCGTGGCTCGGCGCGAAGCTGATCCGCCGGATCTCGGCCGGGTCCTTGCCGACGTGCCGCGCCACGGTGTCTACCGCGCGTTCGACCACGTAGGTCGCCTCCGGCCGTCCGGCTCCCCGGACGGCGTCCGTGGGCGCCATGTTCGTCATGACGCCCGTGAACTCGTACCAGTAGCCCTGCGTGTCGTAGGGGCCCATGTACACCCAGCCCCCGAGCTCGGGGATCCCCGGCGTGAGGAGCTGGAAGTACGCGCCCATGTCGCACAGCTCCTTCACCCGGAACCCGAGGATCTTCCCCTCCTCGGTCGCGGCGACCTCGACGTCGTGGATCACCCCGCGTCCATGGACGGTGACGGCGTAGTTCTCCGAGCGGTCCTCGATCCACTTGACCGCGCGGCCGGTCCTGCGCGCGAGCGCGAGGCAGAGCGCCTCCTCCGCGTAGACGTTCAGCTTGGCGCCGAACGCCCCACCCACGTCGGGGGCGACGATCCGGAGCTTGTGCTCGGGGATCCCGGTCGTGCCCGACAGGGTGAACCGCGCGATGTGCGGGATCTGCGTCGACGTCCACAGCGTGAACTCGCCCATCGCCGGCGACACCGAAGCAAGCGCACCGCGCGGCTCGATCGGGCTCGGCGTGATCCTCGGCGCCTCGAACCGGAGCCGCAGCTGCACGGGCGCGCTGTCGAACACGCCCTGGTCGCCGCCGCCGCCGTGGCTCCACTGCACGACGGCGTTGGTCCCGAGCTCGTCGTGCACGAGCGGCGAGCCGTCCTTGATCCCCTCCTCGATGTCGAGGACCGGATCGAGCTGGTCGTACTCGACGTCGACGACCTCGGCCGCATCGGCCGCCTGGCCGCGCGACTCGGCGACGACGACGGCGACGCCGTCGCCCTGGAACCGCGCCTTGTCCTTGGTGAGCGGCCAGTGATCCGAGGTCTTGATGTCCTCGGTGATCGGCCAGACCATCGGCAGCGGCCCGGCCCACTCGCCGGCCAGATCGGCTCCGCTCCAGGTGCCGACCACGCCCGGCATCTCGAGCGCCTTCGAGACGTCGACGCTCACGATCCGCGCGTGGGCGAACGGGCTCCGGACGACCGCCATGTGCAGCGTGCCGGGGAGCGTCAGGTTGTCGACGAAGTTTCCCTGCCCGGTGATGAGCGAGGCGTCCTCCTTGCGGAGAACCGACGTTCCGACGAACTTCTCGGTGATCGCCATCTCGCCCCCTCAGGCCTTCGCGCCGGACATCTGACCGGCGGCGTCGAGGATCGACTTCACGATGTTGTGGTAGCCGGTGCACCGGCAGAGGTTGCCCTCGAGCGCCTCGCGCACCTGCTCGTCGGTCGGGTCCGGGTTCTCCTTGAGGTAGCTGGCCGCCGCCATGATCATGCCCGGCGTGCAGTACCCGCATTGGAGGCCGTGGTCGCGATGGAACGCCTCCTGGATCGGATGCATCTGCCCATCGGTCGCCAGCCCCTCGATCGTCGTGACCTCCCTGCCGTCGACCTGCACGGCGAGCAGGTTGCACGACTTGACGGACTCGCCGTCCACCAGGACGGTGCACGAGCCGCACGACGTGGTATCGCATCCGACGTTGGTCCCGGTGAGCCCGAGGGTCTCCCGGAGGAAGTACACGAGGAGCGTGCGCGGCTCGACGTCCGCCTTGCGCGCGACCCCGTTGACGGTGACCGACACGTTGGCCACGGTTCCCCCTTTCAAAGGGTGAACACCGATCGTAAGCCCGGGGCGTTCGGGCGCGCGAGTCCGTGTCTGGGCAACTAGGGCTCGGGCCAGGTCCCCGGCGGGGCGGCGCTCGCCTCGTCCGCCGAGCAGTCCGTCCCCCTGCCGTACACCGTCCCTCCCGAGGCCGCGACGCGGATCCAGAAGCACTCCCCGGTCTCGGTCCGGGCCGAACCCGTCCACGCCCCCCGGGTCGCGAGGACGCTGACCACCTCGGGATCGTTCGAGCTCTGGTCCGGATCGATCAGCAGGAGGTCGTCGACCACGCCCCGGGCCGCCAGCATCTCCCGATCGGCGTCGGCGAGCGAGCCATCGGTGGCCAGATCCTCCGCGGCCTCGGCCGCCCTTCGCAGGTTCGCCTGTGCGTAGGCGACGGCGCCCGTCCGCGCGACCGGCCGGAACACCAGCACGAGCACGACCAGAAGGATCCCCCCGACGACGAGCGGGACGACCACCTTCCAAAAGCCTCGGTTCGAACCGGACACGGCCGGACGATACCCAGGGTGTTCGCGCATTGACTTGACCGTTCCCGAGGCCCGGAGGGATAGTCGCATCACCGTCGGTTCGGCGCCAGGACCTTGCGCGCCACCGGCTCCGAGCGAGGAGGTTGTTCATGCTGCCTTCGAGGTTCGAGTACCACCGACCGGACTCGCTCGAGGAGGCGATGCACCTGCTCGCCGAGCACGGCGACGAGGCGAAGGTGCTCGCCGGCGGGCAGAGCCTGATCCCGGTGATGAAGCTGCGGCTGGCGGCTCCCGCCCACCTCGTCGACATCGGCCGGCTCGGCCTGGACTCGATCGCCGAGGCCGACGGCCACCTCGCGATCGGCGCCCTCGCACGCCACCGCGACCTCGAGCGGTCGGACCTCGTGAAGGCCCGGTACCCGGTGATGGCCGCTGCGGCGCCCCTGATCTCCGACCCGATCGTCCGCAACCTCGGCACGATCGGGGGCTCACTGTGCCACGCGGACCCCGCGGGCGATTGGGGTTCGGTGATGCTCGCGTTGCAGGGCTCCGTGGTGTTGCGGAGCGAGCGAGGCGAACGGGAGATGGCCATCTCCGAGTTCCTCCAGGACACCTTCACGACGGCGCTCGAGCCCGACGAGATCCTGATCGAGGTCCGGGTCCCGGAGCCCGCCGGCCCGTCCGGCGGCACGTACCTGAAGCTCGAACGCAAGGTCGGCGACTTCGCGACCGTCGCAGCCGCGGTCCACCTCTCGCTCTCGGACGGCACGATCGAGCGCGCCGGCATCGGCCTCACCGCGGTCGGATCGAAGAACCTGCAGGCGGCGGACGCCGAGGCGAGCCTCGCCGGCGCCGAACCGACCGAGGCCGCGTTCGCCGAGGCCGGGCGTCTGGCCGCCGAGGCCTCCTCGCCCGTCACGGACGTCCGCGGATCCGCGGACTACAAGCGCCACGTGGTCGACGTGTACGTGCGACGGGGGCTCGCCCGGGCGCTCGAGATCGCCCGCGCCGCCTGAGGAACGGAACTCGAGCTCGAAAGGGGAACGATGCAGATCACGGTCAAGGTCAACGGCGCCGACCGCAGTGCCGACGTCGAGCCGCGGATGCTCCTCGCGCACCTGATCCGGGAGGAGTTCGGGCTCACGGGCACGCACGTCGGCTGCGACACCACGAGTTGCGGCGCCTGCACGGTGCTGCTCGACGGCCGGCCGATCAAGTCCTGCACGATGTTCGGCGTGCAGGCCGACGGCCGGGAGGTGACGACGGTCGAGGGGCTGCTCCGGGACGGACAGCTGCACCCGATCCAGGCGGCGTTCAAGGAGGAGCACGGCCTACAGTGCGGGTTCTGCACGCCGGGGATGATGCTGACCGGCACCGCGCTGCTCGCCGAGAACGTCTCGCCCTCCGAGGACGAGGTCCGCTGGGCGATCTCGGGCAACATCTGCCGGTGCACCGGTTACATGAACATCGTCAAGGCGATCCAGGCGGCCGGCCGCGACATGGCGGCGGGCCCGGCCGAGACCGCCGACGCCACCGTGGCGAGCTGAGGGGGACCACATGGCTGCCGAGACCGAAGAGATCAGAGGGATCGGACACCGCGTCCGGCGCGTCGAGGACGACCGCTTCATCCGCGGCGCCGGCAACTACATCGACGACATCCACCTGCCCGGGATGCTGTACATGGCGATCCTGCGGAGCCCGTACGCGCACGCGAAGCTCAACGGGATCGACGCCTCGGCGGCCCAGGCGCTCGAGGGCGTGATCGCGGTCGTCACCGGCGAGCTGATGGCACAGCACAACCTCGCGTGGATGCCGACGCTTTCGGGGGACACGGAGGCAGTGCTCGTCACCGACAAGGTGCGGTTCCAGGGCCAGGAGGTCGCGGCGGTGATCGCGACCGATCCCTATATCGCGAAAGATGCGCTCGAGTTGATCGACGTCGACTACGAGCCACTCGGGGTCGTCGTGTCGCCGGACCAGGCGAAGGCGGCCGGCGCGCCGCTGATCCGCGACGAGAAGGAGGGCCAGACCGACAACCACATCTACCACTGGGAGTCCGGCGACAAGGAGTCCACGGACTCGGCCTTCGCGCAGGCCGACAGGGTCGTATCCCTCGACACGTTCTACCCGCGCTCGCACCCGTCGCCGCTGGAGACCTGTGGATGCGTGGCGGACGTGAACCCGGCGACCGGGCAGGCAACGATCTACATGACCTCGCAGGCCCCGCAGCTGATCCGAACCGTGTTCGCGCTCGTCGCCGGCCTTCCGGAGGAGAAGATCCGGATCGTCTCGCCGGACATCGGCGGCGGGTTCGGCAACAAGGTCCCCGTGTATCCGGGGTACGTCATCGCAACGGCGGCCTCGCTCCTGCTCGGCCATCCCGTGAAGTGGATCGAGGATCGGACGGAGAACCTGATCTCGACCGGGTTCGCGCGCGACTACCACATGCACGGGGAGATGGCGCTCAAGGCGGATGGGACGATGACGGGACTGCGGGTCTCGCTCGATGCGGACGAGGGGGCCTTCTTCGCGGACGCGCAGCCGTCGAAGTTCAAGGTCGGCCTGTTCCACATCGTGAGCGGCTCCTACGACCTGCCCACCGCTCACGTCTCGGCCGACGGGTACTACACGAACAAGGCGCCGGGCGGCGTCGCGTACCGCTGCTCGTTCCGCGTGACCGAGGCCTCGTACATGATCGAGCGGCTCGTCCAGAACGCCGCGTACGAGATCGGCATCGATCCGGCCGAGTTCCGCAAGAAGAACTTCATCGAGAAAGACCAGTTCCCGTACACGTCCACGACCGGGTTCGAGTACGACTCGGGCGACTACCAGGGCGCGATGGCCCTCGCGCTCGAGAAGGTCGGATACGACCAGCTTCGAAAGGAGCAGGCCGAAGCCCGCAAGGAAGGCCGCCTGATCGGGATCGGCCTCGCGAGCTTCACCGAGGTCGTGGGCGCGGGACCGCACAAGGACTACGACATCCTCGGGATCAAGATGAACGACGGAGCCGAGCTCCGCGTGCACCCCACCGGCAAGGCGATCTTGAAGATCAGCTCGCAGACGCAGGGCCAGGGGCACGAGACGACGTTCGCCCAGATCGTG
>DASUMC010000157.1:0-2213 GCA_036277855.1 Actinomycetota bacterium | reverse complement strand
ACCTCGCCGCCCGGACCCACGGCCCGCGAGAACCAGTACGCCGAGTACCCGAACCCCGACCCGAGCTCGAACACCCGCTCCGCGCTGACCGAACGCGCGAGCAGCTCGACGGTGACGCCGACGAGGCGGCCGATGATCGGGAAGTCGCGTTCCGCGCCCTCCGCCTCCATCTCGAGCAGCACGGGTTCGTCGTAGCGCGTGAGCAGCGAGCGCATGTAGTCCTCGATGCGCGGATCGACGATGTCCACGGTCTCGATGCTACCGGCTACCCTGGGTCCGCGATGAGCGACGTCGGACCGCGGTCGACGGACTCCGGGATCGATCTCGAGCCCGTCTACGAGCCTGACGATCTCGTCGGCTTCGACGCCGAACGGGACCTCGGCCTCCCCGGCGAACCGCCGTTCACCCGAGGCATCTACCCGTCGATGTACCTCGGCCGCCTGTGGACGATGCGCCAGTACGCCGGGATGGCCACGGCCGAGGAGACCAACCAGCGGTTCCGATACCTGCTCGATCACGGGCAGACGGGGCTCTCGGTCGCGTTCGACCTGCCGACGCAGATGGGGCTGGACTCGGACCACCCTCGGGCCGAGGGCGAGGTCGGGAAGACCGGCGTCGCAATCGACTCGATCGAGGACATGGACCGGTTGCTGGACCGGATCCCCCTCGACACGGTCTCGACGTCGATGACGATCAACGCGACCGCGCCGATCCTGCTCCTGCTGTACGAGCTCGTGGCCGAGGAGCGGGGGATGGAAGCGTCGGCGTTGAACGGGACCGTGCAGAACGACCTGCTGAAGGAGTACGCCGCCCGCGGGACCTACATCTACCCGCCGAGGCCCTCGATGCGCCTGATCACCGATCTGTTCGCGTACTGCGGCCGGACGATCCCACGGTGGAACACGATCTCGGTGAGCGGCTACCACATGCGCGAGGCGGGCGCGACCGCGGTGCAGGAGGTCGCCTTCACGCTCGCGGACGGCATCGCCTATGTCCGCGCGGCGATCGACGCCGGGCTGGAGGTGGACGGGTTCGCGCCGCGGGTCTCGTTCTTCTTCGCATGCCACATGAACTTCTTCGAGGAGATCGCCAAGTTCCGGGCCGCCCGCCGGATGTGGGCCACGATCATGGCCGAGCGGTTCGGCGCGAAGGACCCGCGGAGCCTGATGCTGCGATTCCACACGCAGACGGGCGGGGCGACGCTCACCGCCCAGCAGCCGCAGAACAACATCGTGCGGACCGCACTCGAGGCGCTCGCCGCGGTCCTCGGCGGGACGCAGTCGCTGCATACGAACTCCTTCGACGAGGCCCTCGCGCTGCCGACGGAGCAGGCCGCGAAGATCGCGCTTCGGACCCAGCAGGTGATCGGGCACGAGACGGGAGTGACGCACACCGTGGACCCCCTCGGGGGCTCGTACTACGTCGAGTCGCTCACGAACGAGGTCGAGGCCGGCGCCTGGGGTTACCTGAAGCGGATCGACGAGATGGGAGGCGCGGTCGAGGCGATCGAGGCCGGGTTCTACCAGGACGAGATCGCCGAGGCAGCGTTCCGGATCCAGCAGGGGATCGAGTCCGGCGAACGCGTGGTCGTCGGGGTGAACGGGTTCGAGGACCCCGAGGAGCAGCCCGTACGGATCCAAACGATCGGCCTGGAGGAGGTCGCGAGGCAGGTGGAGCGGCTCCGGGCGCTCCGGGCGTCGCGCGATCAGGGTGCGGTGGACCGGGCGCTCGAGGAGGTCGAGACGGCGGCTCGCGGCACCGCCAACCTGCTCCCACCCATGAAGGTCGCCCTGCGCGCCCGGGCGACCCTCGGCGAGGTCTCCGACGTGCTTCGCGGCGTGTTCGGCGAGTACCGCCCTCGCTGAGGCGGTTCGAGACGACCGACCGAGGCTTCCTCACCCGGCGAGCTCGACGATCGCGTGCACGATCGCCGCGGCGCCGGCGACCGCGAGGACGAGCGCGAGCCATCGCAGGCGCCGGCCGCGAGCCGTCGCGACGGCCGCGACCACGCAGCCGAGCCCGACCGCGAGCTCGGTGACGTAGGTGAGGGACTGGCCCATCGCGGTGCAGGGTAGGCTCTGCCGCCATGGACATCTCGGTCATCGGCGGGACCGGCGACGAGGGGTTCGGCCTCACGCTGCGGCTCGCCAGGGCGGGCCACCGAGTCACGATCGGCTCGCGGGTCGCGGAGAAGGGTTCGGCCGTCGCGGACA
>DASUMC010000156.1:0-8424 GCA_036277855.1 Actinomycetota bacterium | reverse complement strand
GGCTGTTCGACGATCGGTTCGACCGTCTGATCGAGCGTGCGTTCGGCCGAGACCGACAGGCTCCGTGGATGCCCGCGATGGACGTGTACGAGACCGACGACCAGGTCGTGGTGACGGTGGAGCTGCCGGGCCTGTCCGCGGAGGACGTCGACGTGTCCGTCGAGGATTCGACGCTGACCGTCAGCGGCTCTCGCGAGTCCTCCTCGGAGGTCGAGGAGGAGAGGTACCACCGGATCGAGCGCAGGCACGGCGCCTTCAGCCGGAGCGTCACGCTGCCGCCGCAGGTGGACACGTCCAAGGTGGACGCCCGCTTCGAGGACGGCGTTCTCACGGTCGACGTGCCCAAGATCGAGAGGGCCAAGCCGAAGAAGATCCAGATCAAGGCCGGCCGAACGAAGGCCGATCGGACCAAGGCGGACGCGTGACCGAGCGTGACGAGCGCGACGAGCGCAACGAATCGCGACCGAAGGTCCGTGTCGTGGACAAGCGGCGGTACCGCGACGGCGGCCCGGCGGAGGCCGAGGCCGCCGCGCCGGCCACGGAGCCGGGCGGTGCGGGTTCGCCCGGGGCGACCGTGGGGAGGGCCTCTCGTCCCCCGATCTCGTCCGGCGGACCGGACGAGCTGGTGCAGGCCCGGGCCGAGGCCGCCGAGTACCGCGATCACCTCCAGCGCCTGCAGGCGGAGTTTGAGAACTATCGCAAGCGCATGACCCGATCCCAGGAGCGGCTCGTGGACGCCGAGGTCCAGCGGCTCGTGCAGGGGCTCCTGGAGGTGTTGGACGAGTTCGACCTCGCGTTGATCGCGGCCGGGCGCCAGCCGGACTTCGAGGCGTTCCGCAAGGGCGTCGAGCTCGTGTACGCGAAGCTCGCCGAGACGCTGCGGGCCGAGGGCCTGGAGCGAATCGACGCGGAGGGCAAGGCCTTCGATCCCAACGAGCACGAGGCCCTGATGCAGACCGGCGACGGCGAGGGCGATCCGCACGTCGCGGAGATCTTCCGGCAGGGGTACAAGCTGCGCGGCACGGTGATCCGTCCGGCGAGCGTCCGCGTCGAGCGGACCTAGGTCGGGGGCGGCCGTGAACGGCGACGTCCGACGGGAGTGGTTCGAGAAGGACTACTACAAGGTGCTGGGCGTGGCGAAGAACGCCACCGCGGCCGAGATCAAGAAGGCGTATCGCAAGCTGGCCCAGCAGTATCACCCCGACACCAACCCCGGGAACAAGGACGCGGAGGCTCGGTTCAAGGAGATCTCGGCCGCACACGACGTGCTCGGCGACGACGAGAAGCGCAAGCAGTACGACCAGGTGCGCGACATGGCCTCGTCCGGGTTCGGCGCGGGCGGGTTCCCGGGCGGCGGCGGTGCGTCCGGCGGCGGATTCCCCGGTGGTTTCCCCGGCGGCGTGCGGTTCGAGGACCTGGGTGACCTCGGTGACCTGTTCGGCGGGCTGTTCGGTGGGGCGGGTCGCGGCGGGGGTGCGCGAGCATCGCGCGGCACCGATCTCGAGACCACCGCGACGATCACGTTCGACGACGCGATGCGGGGAACGACCGTGCCGGTCAGGATCCAGGGGCCCGCCCCGTGTGAGACCTGTCATGGCAGCGGCGCGGCGCCGGGCACCAGCCCCACGACCTGCCCCCGGTGCGGGGGGTCGGGCGCCGTCGCCGTGAACCAAGGCCCGTTCCAGATGACTCAGACCTGCCCCGTCTGCCACGGCTCGGGCCGCGTCGTCGAAACGCCGTGCCCGACCTGCGGGGGCAGCGGCAGCCGGCGCCGCACACGGACCTTCCAGGTGAAGATCCCCGCCGGCGTCCAGGACGGCGCCCGGATCCGGCTCGCGGGCCGGGGGGAGCCCGGCCAGGCGGGTGGGCAGCCCGGCGACCTGTTCGTGCGGGTCCGGGTGCAGCCGCACTCCTTCTTCGGGCGGGCGGGTCACGATCTGACGCTCGAGCTGCCCGTCACCTACCCGGAGGCCGCCCTGGGCGCGGACGTCCGCGTCCCGACGTTGAACGGGCCGGTCACCATGAAGGTCCCCGCAGGCACGCCCAACGGCAAGACGTTCCGTCTCAAGGGGAAGGGCGCTCCCAAGCGCGGAGGGCACGGCGACCTGCTCGTCACCACCCGGGTCGAGGTGCCGCGGAAGCTCTCCCGGTCGGAGAAGGACCTGCTCAAGCAGCTGCGCGAGAACGAGAAGGAGTCGCCGCGCCGGCGTCTCGGCGTGGAGGCATGAGGATGCCATCGTCGTGAGCGAGACACCCGGTCGCGGGTCCGAACGGCGGACCGATGGTGCGGAGGAGCGGGCCGTTTACATCATCAGCGTGGCGGCCGAGCTCTCGGGCGTGCATCCGCAGACGCTGCGGATGTATGAACGCCGGGGCCTCCTCGCGCCCAAGCGCACGTCGGGCAACACGCGTCGCTATTCCGAGCGCGACATCGCGCGCGTCCAGATGATCCAGGAACTGACGCAACGAGAAGGCATCAGCCTGGCGGGCGTGAAGCTGTTCATCGAGATGCGCGAGCAGCTCGCACGGATGCAGCGACGCACCGAGGAGTTGGAGCGCGAGCTGCTCGACCGTGCCCGCGCGCGCCGTTCCGGCGCCGAGATCGTGCCGCTCCGCAGCATGCGATCGTTCCGGTGGGGGGAGGACGTCGCGCCGTGATCGAGCTGCGAGAGGGAGGGGTCGTGCTGCGGGCGTTCGGTCCCGAGGAGATCGACGTCGCGATGGAGCGGATGCAGAGCATCCCGGCGGCCGATCTGGACGAGGAGGAGACTCGGCTTCGGCGCGAACGGCTCGAGCATTCGGGGGAACGCAACGACTGGGAGCTCATGTTCGCCGTGGAAGCCGATGGGCGGCTCGTCGGTGACGTCCAAGGGCGGTGCCTCCGCTTCGCGATGCCGCCGGGCGTCTGGGAGCTCGGGATCGAGCTGTGGGACGGGGCCGATCGCGGCCGCGGGATCGGCAGGCGGACGATCGCGCTGCTCTCCTCCCATCTGTTCGAACGGGAGCGCGCGATCAGGGTCCAGGCCACGACGGACGTGGACAACGCCCCGATGCGGCGGGTCCTCGAACACCTGGGCTTCGCGTTCGAAGGGGTGCTGCGAGGGTTCATGCCCGCGGGCTCGGGACCGCCGCGTGACTACGCGATGTACGGCCTGACGAAGGCCGACGTCGATGGGAGATCGTGAGGACGGATGGATGCCAACAAGCTGACGCTCAGATCGCAGGCCGCGCTCGACGGCGCCCGCCAGCAGGCGGTCGCTCGGAGCCATCAGGCGATCGAGCCCGAGCACCTGCTCCTCGCCCTCCTGTCCGATCCCGAGGGGATCGTGATCCCGGTGCTGCACGGGGTGGGCGTGGCACCCGCGCAGCTGCGCGACCGGGTGGCGACGGCCCTCGACCGCCTCCCGAAGGTCTACGCGCCGGGCGCGGAGGTTCGGGTCGGTCCCGCCCTGGCGACGGCCCTCGATGACGCCTTCCGCGAGGCGGAGGCGCTCGGCGACGAGTACGTGTCGACCGAGCACCTGTTGCTCGGGCTCTCGGCGGGGGCCACCGAGTCGGCGAGGATCCTGCGGGAGGCCGGCGTGGAGCGCGACGCGGTGCTCGAGGCGCTCACGCAGGTGCGCGGACGCCAACGTGTGACCGACCAGAACCCCGAGGACAAGGTCCAGGTGCTCGAACGCTATGGGCGCGATCTCACCGATCTCGCGCGACGCGGCACGCTCGACCCCGTGATCGGTCGCGACGACGAGATCCGCCGCGTGATCCAGGTGCTCTCGCGCCGGACGAAGAACAACCCGGTCCTGATCGGGGAACCGGGCGTCGGCAAGACGGCGATCGTGGAGGGGCTCGCGCAGCGGATCGTCTCGGGCGACGTCCCGGAGTCCCTCAGGGACAAGCGTGTCGTCGCGCTGGATCTGGGCGCGATGATCGCGGGCTCCAAGTACCGGGGCGAGTTCGAGGACCGCCTGAAGGCGGTCCTGCGAGAGATCGCCGACTCCGAGGGGCGGATCGTCACGTTCATCGACGAGCTCCACACGATCGTCGGCGCGGGCGCGGCCGAGGGAGCGATGGACGCCGGGAACATGCTGAAGCCGATGCTCGCGCGTGGTGAGCTCCGAGCGATCGGCGCGACCACGCTCGACGAGTACCGCGAGCACATCGAGAAGGATCCGGCGCTCGAACGTCGGTTCCAGCCGGTCCTGGTCGGCGAACCGAGCGTCGAGGACGCGATCGCCATCCTGCGGGGGCTGAGGGAGCGCTACGAGGTCCACCACGGCGTGCGGATCCAGGACCCGGCGCTGGTCTCCGCCGCCGTCCTCTCGGACCGGTACGTCACCGGCCGATTCCTGCCGGACAAGGCGATCGATCTGATCGACGAGGCGGCGAGCCGGCTGCGGATGGAGATCGATTCGGTCCCGATCGAGATCGACGAGGTGGAGCGCCGCATCATGCAGCTGGAGATCGAGCGCGCCGCCCTGCGCAAGGAGAGCGACCGGGCGTCCCGGGAGCGACTCGACCGGCTCGAGCAGGAGCTCGCCGACCTGCAGGAACGTTCGGCCGCGATGCGCGCTCACTGGCAGCAGGAGAAGGAGCGGATCGACCGGATCCGGGCCCTGAAGGGCGAGATCGAGTCGACGCGCGGCGAGTTCGAGCGCGCCGAGCGCGACGCCGATCTCGATCGGGCCGCCGAGCTCCGCTTCGGCCGGCTCGTCGAGCTCGGCAAGGAGCTCGACCGAGAGAACCGGGGCCTGGAGGAGATCCAGCGCGATCGGAAGATGCTGAACGAGGAGGTCACCGAGGAAGACGTCGCGCAGGTGGTCTCGGTGTGGACCGGCATCCCCGTCGCCCGCCTGATGGAGGGCGAGATGGCCAAGCTCCTGCACCTGGAGGAGGCGCTCCATCGCCGCGTCGTCGGACAGGACGAGGCCGTCTCCGCCGTCGCGAACGCGATCCGGCGTTCGCGAGCCGGGCTCTCGGATCCGATGCGGCCGATCGGCTCGTTCCTGTTCCTGGGACCGACCGGGGTGGGCAAGACCGAGCTCGCCCGCGCCCTCGCCGAGTACCTGTTCGACGACGAGCGCGCCATGGTCCGGATCGACATGAGCGAGTACCAGGAACGTCACACCGTGTCGCGCCTGGTGGGCGCGCCGCCCGGCTATGTCGGGTTCGAGGAAGGCGGCCAGCTCACCGAGGCCGTCCGCCGACGCCCCTATTCCGTGCTGCTGCTCGACGAGATCGAGAAGGCGCACACCGATGTCTTCAACGTCCTGTTGCAGCTGCTGGAGGACGGGCGTCTGACCGACGGGCACGGGCGAACGGTCGACTTCCGCAACGCGGTGGTGATCATGACCTCCAACCTCGGCGGCGCGATCTTCCGGGAGACCCAGATCTCGGCCGACAAGCGCCGCGAGGCCGTCCTGGAGGACGTGCAGGGCTTCTTCCGTCCGGAGTTCGTGAACCGGATCGATGAGATCGTCGTGTTCGACCCGCTCACGCGCGAACAGATCGGTGCGATCGTGGATATCCAGATCCGTCTGCTCGCCGAGCGCCTCGCAGAGCGGGCGCTGAGCCTCGAGCTCACCGACGCGGCCCGCGAGCTCATCGCGGCCCGAGGCTACGATCCCGCGTTCGGGGCGCGGCCGCTGAAGCGGCTCATCCAGCGCGAGATCCAGGACCCGCTCGCCGTCAAGCTGCTCTCCGGCGAGATCGGCGAGGGCGACACGGTGCTCGTGGACGCCGAGGAGGAGTCCATGACGATCACGGCCGTCCCCACCCACGACCCCGTCCGAGCCGAGCCCGACTGAACCGGGCCCGGCCGTGCTCCGGGTCGTCGCCGTGCGAGCGAGGGGCTAGGCTTGCCCTCGACCTCTGCAGAAGGGACCGACCGTGGGTTGGACCATCGCGATCATCGGCGGGATCGTCCTGCTGATCCTGATCTTCGGCGTCGTCTCGTACAACCGATTCGTCTCCCAGCGTCAGTTGATCAAGGACGCGTGGGCGAACATCGACACCGAGCTGCGCCGACGGTACGACCTGATCCCCAACCTCGTCGAGACGGTCCGCGGCTACGCCTCGCACGAGCGAACGGTGTTCGAGAACGTGACGCGCGCCCGCGCGGCGGCCGCCTCCGCGACGGGTTCGCCGGGGGCCCAGGCCGCCGCTGAGGGGCCGCTCGTCGCCGCGCTGCGACAGCTGTTCGCCGTGGTCGAGAACTACCCCGACCTGAAGGCCAATCAGAACTTCCTCGCGCTCCAGCAGGAGCTCGCCAACACCGAGGATCGCCTGCAGACCTCGCGCCGCTTCTACAACGCCAACGTTCGCGACTACAACCAGCGCGTCAAGCAGTTCCCGTCCGTGATCATCGCCTCGGCGTTCAACTTCGAGGAGGAGGAGTTCTTCGAGGTCGAGGACAGCCTCCGCGAGGCGGGCGCGCCGCAGGTGGCGTTCGGCGGCGAGGGACCGGGCGTGACGTTCGGTGGGCCCGAGATCCCGCCGGCCGTGCCCCCGCCGGCGCCAGCCGCGGAGCCCTCGGGCACGCCACCGCCGCCACCGGGGACGCCCGACGCCTAGCGGCTCGGGACTTCGGCCGGTTCGGGCAGGAGCTCCGGAGCCGGGCCGCACCCCTCGAGCATCGTCGCGCGGCGGACGTCGCCGGTCAGGAGCGTCCAGACGATCGCCCAGACGAGCGCGACGCCGCCCATCGCGAGGGCCGTCGTCCTCGCCGTGAAGACGTCGGCGAGCCAGCCCGTCAGGATCGCGGACAGGCCGAACGTCAGCGTCACCAGCATGCCGTCGACGGCGAAGATGCGCCCGCGGATCCGGTCGGGCACGACGCGTTGGAGCCCGTACGAGGACAGCGTCCACTGGGCGCCGCCGCCGACGTGTGCCACGAGGACCGCGCCCATCGCGAACACGAGCGCGGGCGCCAGGCCCAGGAGCGCGTAGCCGACCCCGAACGTGGCCAGCGCCCCCCCGATCGCGCCGAACAGCCGCCGATCCTGGGGGCCGGCCAGTGACCTGCCGAGGAACGGGCCGATCAGCGCCCCCACGCCTCGAGCCGCCATCAGCAGCCCGAGACCGATCTCTCCCGCGTGGAACCTGCCGAGTGCGAGGATCGGCAGGAGCACCAGCACGCCCCCGGCGATCCCCCAGCCGAACTTCACCGCGAGCAGCGCCAGGACCCGGTGGTCCTTGCGCGCGTACCGGACGGTCTCGACCGTGTCCTGGCGCATGCTCGGGCGTTCGTGGGCCGCGCGGTCCTCCGCGAACGTGGCGCGGATC
Organism: Actinomycetota bacterium; assembly: GCA_036277855.1. Lineage (GTDB taxonomy): Bacteria > Actinomycetota > UBA4738 > UBA4738 > HRBIN12 > DASSJM01. Next base: position 1,143 of record DASUMC010000156.1, on the reverse strand, counting down.
CCCAGGATCAGCAACGCCGACACCACGAACGAGGCGGAGTCCAGGACGATCGCGACCTCGGTTCCGAACACCCCCGCCACGACCCCGCCGAGGGCACCGCCGACCGCGAGCATCGTGCCCCACAGCGACCCCGACAGCGCGTTCGCGACCGAGAGGTCGGGCTCGTCCACCAGGTTCGGAATCGCCGCCATCGAGGCCGGCTCGAACGCGGCCGCGAACACCGCGGTCGCGGCCAGCAAGACGTAGGCCAGCCAGGCGAGGTCCTCGGTCCGTACAAGGAGGAAGCCGAGGACCAGGACGGCCCGGGCGAGGTCGCAGCCGATCATGAGCCGTCGCCGGTCGATCCGGTCGGCCAGCACCCCGGCGAACGGCGAGGCGGCGAAGTAGGTCAGGTCCTGGGCGGCGATCGTGAACGCCACCGCGATCGCCTGCCCCGTGAGGTCGAGCATCAGCCCGAACAGGGCGATCAGCAGGAACCAGTCCCCACCCAGCGAGATCACCGACGCGAGGTACAGCCGGCGGAAGTTGCGGTTGCTCCGGAGCAGGGTGACGGAGGCCCGAAAGCCGCCCAGCGTCTCGACCGGTTCGCGCGGATCCACGTCGATTTGCAAGACTACTGGCGACGGACGCGACCGAAGGAGGCCGACGGATGGGGCTCGACGGGGTCACGTGGTTCCGGCAGGCGGCGTTCCGATGGCAGGGAGAGGGTCCGGTCGTGTACATCGATCCGTGGGGCGTGCAGGACGACGTGCCCGCGGACGTCATCCTGATCACGCACGCCCACTTCGACCATCTCCAGCCGCACGAGATCGAACGCCTGCGCACCTCCTCGACCACGATCGTGGCTCCGCGCGACGTGGCCGACGAGCTGACCGGCGAGGTCGCGGTGATCGAGCCCGGTGGATCCGTCGACGCCGGTGGTCTCAAGGTGCAGGCGGTCCCGGCCTACAACACGGCGGAGGAGCGCCTGGACATGCACCCGAAGTCGAACGGCTGGGTGGGGTACGTGTTCGAGTTCGGCGGGCGGACCTTCTACCACGCCGGGGACACCGACGCGCTGCCGGAGCTCGAGACCCTCGACCCGGACGTGGCGATGGTGCCGATCGGCGGCACCTACACGATGGACTGGGAGGAGGCGGCCGG
>DASUMC010000155.1:0-5246 GCA_036277855.1 Actinomycetota bacterium | reverse complement strand
GCGCAACCCATCGAGCGCCACGTTCGTGCGGTCGGGGTTGTCGGCCACGATCAGGATCAGGTCGCCGGGCCCGGCCCCGGTCGCGCGGCGGACGCCCTCGATCTCGCCCGGCGACAGGTGCTTCTCGACGGGCGAGCGGATCCCCTCGCCCTCGACCGCGATCCAGACCAGGCCCGCCGCGCCGCGCGACTTCGCTACCTGGACCAGCTCGTCGAGCTCCTTGCGGGACAGCTCGGCGCCACCCGGTGCCGCGAACGCCTTGATGAGTCCGCCCGAGTCCAGGACCGACGCGAACGCCCGGAAGCCCGTCCCCGCGAACGCCTCGCCCACGTCGGCGAGCTCCATCCCGTACCGCAGGTCGGGCTTGTCCGTACCGTACCGGTCCATCATCTCGTCATAGGTCAGCCTCGGGAACGGCATGGCGACCCCGACGCCCTGGATCTCGCGCACGATCCGCGCGTACAGGGGCTCGATCACCGCGACGACGTCCTCCTCGTCGACGAACGACATCTCCACGTCGAGCTGCGTGAACTCGAAGCTGCGGTCCGCCCGCGTCGGCTCGTCGCGCAGGCACCGGACGATCTGGTAATAGCGATCCTGTCCGGCCACCATCAGCAGCTGCTTGAGCTGCTGCGGCGACTGAGGCAGCGCGTAGAACGTCCCGGGCCACAACCTCGACGGCACCAGGAAGTCTCGGGCACCCTCGGGCGTGCTGCGGCCGAGCAGCGGGGTTTCGACCTCCAGGAACCCCCGCGACTCCATCTCGTCGCGGACGATGCGGTTGATCGCGTGCCGCATCGCGAGGATCCTGGTCATCTCGGGACGTCGCAGGTCGAGATAGCGGTAGCGGAGCCGGAGCTCCTCCGAGACCTCGATCCGGTCCTCGATCACGAACGGGGGGGTCTCGGCGTCGGCGAGCACCTCGAGCTCGGCCACGGCCACCTCGATCTCCCCGGTGAGCAGCTCGGGGTTCACCGTACCTTGCGGGCGTTGCCGGACCTCGCCCGAGACCCGGATCACCGACTCGGAGCCGAGGTGTTGCGCCGCGGCGTGGGCCTCCGGGGCGTCCTCGGGATGGAACACGAGCTGCACCAGACCCTCGCGATCCCGCAGATCGACGAAGGTGACGCCGCCGTGGTCCCGCCGGCGCCACACCCACCCGCAGAGGGCGACACGCTCGCCGGTGTGCTCCGCCCGGAGCTCGCCGCACACGTTCGTCCGCATCGCCGTCCTGAGATGGCTCATCGGATCGCCCGCGCCCTCATCGCTCTGCAGCCCAATCCGTTCGGGAGAGCCAGTTCACCACCCCGCCGATCGGGACCTCCTCCTGCTCCCCACTCGCGAGGCTCTTCAGGATGCCCGTTCCCGCCGCCACCTCGCGTTCCCCAAGGATCAGGGCGTACGCGGCGCCCGAGCGGTCGGCAAGCCTGAGCTGCGCCTTCAAGGATCGGTCCTCGAACGTCGTCGCCGACGGGATGCCCGCGTTCCGGAGCTCGCCGACGAGCCGCTCTCCGAGCTCCGTCGCCTCCGGGCCGATCGAGACCACGAAGCACGCGAGCCCGACCTGGCCGGGGAGCGCCGCTCCCTCCTCGCGCAGGGCGAGGAGCAGCCGGTCCAGGCCGAGCGCGAATCCGACGCCCGGCGTCGGGGGTCCGCCAAGCACCTCGGCGAGCCCGTCGTACCGACCGCCGCCGCACACGGTCCCCTGCGCCTGAGAGAGCGCGGCCGAGACGAACTCGAACGTCGTCCGCGTGTAGTAGTCGAGCCCTCGGACAAGCCGGGGATCGTGTGCGAAGGCGATCCCCGCGGCGTCCAGCCCGTTGCGGACCGCCGCGAAGTGCTCGGCGCAGGCCTGGCACAGGTTGTCGGAGATCAGCGGCGCCCCGAGCACGAGCGCGGTCTGCCCATCGACCTTGCAGTCGAACACGCGGAGCGGATTGGTCCGGAGCCGCGTCCGACAGTCCTCGTCGAGCTCCGCCTGGTGCGGTTCGAGGTATGCGATCAGCTTCTCGCGGTAGGCCGGCCGGCACTCGGCATCGCCGATCGAGTTGATGCGCAGCTCGATCCGCTCGAGGCCGCGCGCGCGGAGGAACCGGTCGCCCAGCGCGACGATCTCAACGTCGGCCTTCGGGGCGGCGGACCCGATCGTCTCGACCCCGAACTGCCGGAACTCGCGCAGCCGCCCGGCCTGCGGCCGTCCGTGGCGGAACTGCGGCGACACGTGGTAGGCCTTGAACGGCGTCGGCAGGTCATGCGTGTGCGACAGGTACGCGCGGACGATGCCCGCCGTCTGCTCGGGACGCAGCGTGAGCGATCGCCCCCCCTTGTCCTGGAACGTGAACATCTCCTTCGTGACCACGTCGGAGGTCTCGCCCGAGGTGCGCGCGAACAGATCGGTGTGCTCGAAGGTCGGCGTCTCGACGTAGCGGAAGCCGTACAGGCGAGCGGTCCGGTGAGCGGCCTCGTACAGCCCCAGCATCTCGTCGGAGACCGGCGGCAGAAGGTCATCGGTCCCTCGTGGCGGTTGGAACTCCACTCAGCGCCCCTGCAGGAAGGGGTTGCGCTCGCGTTCGCGCCCGACGGTGGTCCTCGGACCGTGGCCGGGGAGGACGTCGGTCGGGTCGGGCAGCTCGAGGAATCGGTCGAGCGACCGCTCCATGTCGGTCGGCGACGAGTTGGGGAAGTCACTCCGGCCGATCGCGCCTGCGAACACGAGGTCTCCCGAGAGCACGAGGCCGTCGGTGGACAGGCACACGCTGCCCGGGGTGTGGCCCGGGGTGTGCACGACCTCGATCGCGAACCCGGGGAAGGTGAGGACGCCCCCGTCGACCACCGTTCGAACGTCCTTCACGGGGACGGGCGGCGTCTGCCACCCCGCTCCCCACCCCTGCGGGTCGGTCAGCGCGGCGACGTCCGCCTCGTGGATGTAGAAGGGCAGGTCGTCACCGCAGAAGACCGCCGCAGACCCGATGTGGTCGAAGTGACCGTGCGTGGCGAGCGCGGCGACCGGCCGCCTGCCCTCGGCATCCAACATCGCCCGGACGCGTTCGGGCGAGAACCCGGGGTCGACCACCACCACCTCATCGGTCCCGTCGGCACCCAGCAGCCAGCAGTTGGTCTCGAACGAGTTGTCGGAGAAGACGTCCAGGTACATCGACGGGAAGTCTATCGAGCGCCGCGTCGACGCCCGGCCTGGGGCCGAACACGATCAGAGCTGGGTCTGGCCCTTGAGCACCCGTCGGATCCGGACCGATGGCGGCGGCGCGGGGTGCTCCACCAGGGCGACCACCCGGTCGGCCATGAACCGCCCGCTCCGGACCGGCTCCCCGTTCCTGGTGACCTCGGAGACCTCGATCACGCCGCGGGACGTGGCGACCTCGACGCGGCGCCCCGCCTTGGTCGCCTCGATCTCGTAGGTCAGCACCCCCGAGCCCGAATCGACGACGATCTCCACCCGGTCGCCCTTCACGGGACGAGCCTACTCCTCGGTCCGGACATGCTCCGTGGGCATGGCTCTGTAAGCCGTCTCAGCCGGCTAGATCGATCCAGAGGGTGACCGGGCCGTCGTTCACGAGCTCGACCTGCATGTGCTCACGGAACGCTCCGCGCCGGACCGTCGCGCCCCGGGCCTCCAGGGCCTTCGCGAACGCCTCCACCCGGTCCTCGGCGATCCCCGGCGGGGCGGCCCCGTCCCACGAGGGCCGCCGGCCCTTGCGGACGTCGCCGTACAGCGTGAACTGAGGAACGACCAGGATCTCGCCACCCATGTCCGACAGCGAGCGGTTCATCTTGCCGTGCTCGTCCTCGAACACCCGGAGGTGGAAGACCTTCTCCGCCAGCCGGTCGTACTCGCCGAACCCGTCGTCGGCGCCCACGCCGACGAACAAAAGGAGACCGGGTCCGATCGCAGACACGAGCTCGTCACGGACCGTGACCGACGCTCGGTGGACGCGCTGGAGCAGGACCCTCAACGCGGCACGACGCGGAAGGCCTCGTAGACGTTCTCGACCTTCTTGACGGCCCCGAGGATCTCGGTGAGGTGGGTGATGTCCGCGAGCTCGAACGTGAACCGAAGCATCGTGGTCCGGTCGCGGCCGACGGCCGAGGTCGCCGACAGGATGTTCACGTGGTGATCGGAGAGCACCGTGGCGACGTCCGAGAGCAGGCGGGTGCGGTCGAGCGCCTCGACCTGGACCGCGACGACGAAGGACGTCGGCTTGCCGGCCTTCCAGGTGACGTCGATCAGTCGCTCGGGCTGGGAGACGAGCGACTTCGCGTTCGGGCAGTCGGTGCGGTGGACCGAGACGCCCTGCCCGCGCGTGACGAACCCGAGGATGTCGTCCCCGGGCACCGGGGTGCAGCACCGGGCGAGCCGGACCCACACGTCCTCGGAGCCGGGCACGACGACGCCCGAGGTCACGTCGGTCGAGCTCGGCTGCCCGAGGTGCACCGGCCGCGCGAGCGGGACCTCGCCGACGTCCTCCTCGGTCGAGCCCTGCACACTCCGCGCGAGGCGGGCGACGATCGACTGCGGAGAGACCTGCCCCTCGCCGATCGCGACGTACAGCGATTCGAGGCTCGGGAACTTCATCTCGTCCGCGAGCTGCTCGAGCGCGTCCTCGGTCGCGAGCCGCTTGAGGGGGACGTTCTGCTTGCGCATCAGCCGCTGGAGCTGCTCCCGGCCGTCCTCGAGCGCGTCCTCGCGCCGCTCGCGGCTGAACCACTGCCGGATCTTGTTGCGGGCGCGTGGCGTCTTGACCCATCGGAGCCAGTCCTGCGACGGTCCCTCACCCTGCGCCTTGGACGTCAGGATGTCGACCGCGTCGCCGGTCCGCAGTTCGTAGTCGAGCGGGACGAGCTTCCCGTTCACCTTGGCGCCGATCGTCCGGTGCCCGACCTCGGTGTGGATCGCGTACGCGAAGTCGACCGGCGTCGCGCCGGCCGGCAGGTTCATCACGTCGCCCTTCGGCGTGAAGCAGAAGACCTGCCCGCCGTACAGGTCGATCTTCAGACCCTCCATGAACTCGCGCGGATCGGCCATGTCCTTCAGCCACTCGAGCATCTGACCGAGCCACGCGAGGTCGGCGGCCTCCTTGGCCTTCTTCCCGTCGCGCCCCTCCTTGTACCGCCAGTGGGCGGCGATCCCGTACTCGGCGGTCCGGTGCATCTCCCTGGTGCGGATCTGTACCTCGATCGGACGGCCCTGCGGTCCGACGACGGTCGTGTGCAGCGACTGGTACATGTTC
>DASUMC010000154.1:0-2073 GCA_036277855.1 Actinomycetota bacterium | reverse complement strand
GCAACATCCGCGGCTCCTGGTGGCGGTCGATGGTCCAGCTCCGCGACGACGTCGTCGGCCTGGAGGCCGCGATCATCATGTCCCCGAGGGTCTGGGAGGCCAGCGGTCACGTGGCGGGGTTCCACGACCCGCTCGTGGAGTGCCTGAGCTGCCACCAGCGATTCCGCCAGGACCACCTGGGCGACGATCCCATCTGTCCGAACTGCGGCCAGAAGCGGTTCACCGAGCCCCGGCAGTTCAACATGATGTTCAAGACGAATATGGGGCCCGTCGAGGACGAGTCGAGCGTGACCTACCTCCGCCCCGAGACGGCGCAGGGGATGTTCGTCGACTTCGCACTCGTCCAGCAAACCACGCGGAAGAAGATCCCCTTCGGCATCGCGCAGATCGGCAAGTCGTTCCGCAACGAGATCACGCCGGGCAACTTCATCTTCCGAACGCGCGAGTTCGAGCAGATGGAGATGGAGTACTTCGTCGAGCCCGGCACCGACGACGAATGGTTCGAGTACTGGGTGAACGAGCGGATGCAGTGGTACGTCGACCTCGGCATCCGAAAGGAGAAGCTCCGCCTTCGTCCACACGAGCCCGACGAGCTCGCGCACTACGCGAAGGCCGCCTCCGACGTGGAGTACGACTTCCCGTTCGGGTGGCAGGAGGTCGAGGGCATCGCGAACCGCACCGACTTCGACCTGAGGGCGCATCAGCAGGCGAGCGGCGAGGACCTGACCTACTTCGACCAGGAGCAGGATCGGCGCTACCTTCCCTACGTGGTCGAGCCCGCCGCCGGTGTCGATCGCGTTCTGCTCACCGCGCTGGTGGACGCCTATCGGGAGGAGGAGGCGCCCACCGCCAAGGGTGGCACCGAGACGCGCACGTACCTCGCCCTGCACCGGGATCTGGCGCCCACCAAGGTCGCCGTGCTGCCACTCTCGCGCAACGAACAGCTCGCGCCGGATGCCAGGGGCGTCTTCGACCTCGTCAAGCGGCGGTGGATGTGCGACTTCGACGATGCCGGCTCGATCGGTCGCCGGTACCGCCGCCAGGACGAGGTCGGCACGCCGTTCTGCGTGACCGTGGACTTCGACACGCTCGAGGACCGCCAGGTCACCGTCCGCGAGCGGGACTCGATGGCCCAGGACCGGATCCCGGTCGAGAACCTCGTGGACTACCTCGCCGAACGCCTCTAGGCGATGGGTGAGCCGAGGAAGGGCTGGGTGACCCTGCATGCGGCCGCCTTCGCGCTGATGCTGGCGGCGGCGATCGCGCTCGTGGCCTCATCGCTTGGCTCCCTGCGGTCGATAGGACTCCTGTGGGTCTCGAGCTCCCTCTCGCTCCTCGCCGCCGGCCTGGCCGTCGCGAGCGTCCTCATCCCGAGGCGCGGATGAGGCTCCGCGCCGCCGCTCTGGTGGCCGTCCTCGGGCTCACGCTCGGGGCCTGTACCGGCGGAACCGACGTTCCCGGCGACCCGGCGTCCCCACCCAAGACCTCGGTCGATCCGGTGCCGGCCTCGCCCGAGGTCCCCTCGCCGGCGCCCGGCGGACCTGCTTCGGCCGCCGCCGCCGCGAGGCGTCTCTGCGAGGTGAACATCCCCAAGCCCGACGCCGGATCGGGCGTCCCCGCTGAGGGGCCGACACCCGCCGTGATCGCGCAGGTGATGCGGCAGGTCGCGCAGATCCGCGGGTTCGACTACTCGGAGCGGGTCGTGGCCGAGCCGGTGTCCCAGGCAGAGATCGGCCGTGACGTCGCAAGCTTCTCCGACATCACCTACCCCGAGGGGCAGTACGCGCGGCGGAGCATCGCGTGGGACACGATCGGGGTGATCCCCGACGGCACCGACCTCCGCGAGGCCTACGAGAGCTACGGCTCCAGCCAGGTGATCGGGTACTACGACACCGTGACGGGCGAGCTGAAGTTCACCGGGAGCGAGTCGCCCTCGCCGCTCGAACGCATCACGCTCGCGCACGAGCTCACGCACGCGATCGACGACCAGCGGTTCGGGCTCGAGCGGCTCGACGCGCTCGGCGCCGAGTGCAGGGACGAGGACGCGTCGGCCGCCATCGCGCTGGTCGAGGG
>DASUMC010000153.1:0-14840 GCA_036277855.1 Actinomycetota bacterium | reverse complement strand
CGAGGAGATCGCGAAGCGCATCCCCCCCGGCCAGCGGCTCGTCAAGACGTGGCCGGTGCTGCACTTCGGCCCGATCCCGGACTTCGACGAGCCGACGTGGAACCTCGAGGTGAGCGGCCTCGTGGACAACCCCTACTCGCTCACGTACGCGGAGCTCAAGGCGCTCGGCCCGGTCGACGTCCAGGCGGACATGCACTGCGTCACCGGCTGGTCGACGCTCGACAACACGTGGACCGGCGTTCCGTTCCGAACCCTGGCCGAGAAGGCCGGGGTGCAGGACGACGCCAAGTGGGTCATCGCGCACTGCGACTACGGCTACACGTCGGACCTCTCGCTCCAGGCCATGCTGGACGACGACGTGCTCGTCGCGTGGGCCCACGGCGGCGAGCCGCTCACGGGCGAGCACGGCTTCCCACTCCGCCTCGTCGTGCCCAAGCGCTACGCGTGGAAGAGCGCGAAGTGGCTCCGGGGCCTCGAGTTCTCGGCGCAGAACAAGCGCGGTTTCTGGGAGGTGCGCGGGTACCACATCCACGCCGAACCATGGGCGGAGGAGCGCTACTCCTACCAGGAGGGTCCGCGGGCCGAGCTCGAGCCCTAACCAGCGCGCGGCTACGCCTGCGCGGCCGCTCGTTCGCGCGCTTCCTGGATGATCGTCAGGGCGGTCTCACGATCTCGGAAGCCGTCGGTCTCGGTGACCTCGTCGTCCAGGTCCTTGTACACGGCGAAGAAGTGCTCGATCTCGGCGAGGAGCGTCGGCAGGAGGTCGGAGAGATCCTGCACGTGCGACCAGGCCGGGTCGCGCAGCGGCACGCAGAGCACCTTCTCGTCCATCCCCTTGGCGTCGCGCATCACGAACACCCCGACCGGGCGGACCTGGATCCGGCAACCCGGGAACGTAGGCTCGCCGACGAACACGAGGGCGTCGAGCGGGTCGCCGTCGCCGCCGAGCGTGCCCTCGATGAACCCGTAGTCGGCCGGGTACCGGGTCGCCGTGAACAGCATCCGGTCGAGGTAGATCTCACCGGTCTCGTGGTCGAGCTCGTACTTGTTCCGTGAACCGCCGGGGATCTCGATGACGACGGTCAGCGTCGTCGCGTCCATCGGGCCACGATACGTCGAGGCGGGTCAGGCGGCGAGGGAGCGGATCGTCTCGAGCTCGAGGCGGCGGCGTTCGCCCGAGGAGGGCGTCTCGACCACCCCGGACAGGTCGCGCAGCTCGGGCTGGGTAACGATCGCGCGGAAGCCCTCGAGTCCGATGCCGCCCTCGCCCACGATCTCGTGCCGGTCGCGCTTGGAGCCGCGCTCGAACTTCGCGTCGTTGAGGTGGATCAGGCGCAGGCGATCGGCGAGCTCCAGCTCCCGCAGCTCGGAGAACATGGCCTCGACGCCCTCGGGCTCGTCGAGCGCGTAGCCGGTCGCGAACAGGTGACACGTGTCGAGGACGAGCCCGAGCCGATCGTCGTCGACGGCGTCGAACAGCGCCCGCGCCTCGCCGAGCGTCGAGGCGACGGCACCGCTCGTCCCGGCCATGAGCTCGACCAGGAGCTGGGTCTCGTCCGGCGTCTCGGCGAGGGTGGCCTGGAGCACGGTCGCGGAACGGTCGAGCGCGTCGGCCACCTCCGCCTCGCCGCCCGCTCCCGAGTGGACGACGAACCCGCCCGCCTCGAGCACGCCGCACGCGGCCACCGATCGCCGGCAGAGCTCGACCGACTTGGAGAGGAACTCGGGGTTCGGCGACGCGATGTTCACCAGGTACGGCGCGTGGACGAACAGGGGCCCGATCGCCGCCTCGCGCCACTCGGCGCCGAACGCCTGTGCGGTCTCCAGGCGCGGCCCGGACCACGCACGGGGGTTCGAGATGAAGAGCTGGACGACCTCGGCGCCGGTCTCGCGCGCGAGCGGGATCGCCGTGCGGAGCCCGCTCCGCAGGTGGGCGCCGACCCTCACGCCACGTAGATGTGGACGAGGTCGCCGGCGCGGACCGTGGTCCCGCTCGCGGGCTCCTGGAACACGACGCGCGAGCCGCCGTGCCCCGGCACGATCGCGACGTCCACCAGCAGGCCGAGGCTCCGGAGCTTCGCGACCGCCGGGTCCCGCTCCATGCCGACGACGTTCGGCATCGGGAACTCCGGGGGTCCCTTCGAGACGACGATCGAGACGGTCTCGCCCGGCTGCAGGTCGGCCCCCTTCTCGGGCGCCTGCGAGATCACGGCGCCCATGTCGACCCGGTCGGAGAACTCCTCCTTCACGTCGACGACGAAGCCCTGGGACTCGAGGACGGCGACCGCCTCACCCTGCCGCAACCCGACGACCTTCTCGACCGGCAGGGGCGTCGGTCCCTTGCTCACGACGAGATCGATCCGGCTGCTGAGCGGCGCCTCCTCGTCGGCCTGCACGCTCTGACGCACGACGCGATCCTCGTCGAAGCGCTCGTTGAATGCCCTCGTGACCTCGCCGACCTTCAGGTGCGCCTCGCGGATCGCGGCCTTGGCGTCGGCCAGCGGCATGCCGACGAGGTTCGGGACGGGCACCGGCGGGGGACCGAGCGACGGCACCAGCGTGACGCGGTCGCCGCGTTCGAGCGTCGTTCCCTCGGCGGGCTGCACCTCGAGCACGCTCCCCTCGGACACCTTCGTCGAGTGGCGGCCCTGCGTCATCCGAACGACGAGCCCTGCGTCTTCGAGCTGCGCCTGGGCATGCTCGACGGTGAGGCCGACGACCTTGGGGACGTCGACCTCGTGCGGGATCAGATAGGTCCACGAGGCCCATGCCGCGCTGCCGATCGCGAGGAGCGCCACCACGATCCCGAGCGCCCACCGAACCTTGCCGCGCTTGCGCTTCGAACGCCCGAGGTCGCGTCCGGGGATCATGACGGTCTCGGCCGGATGCGAGCGTGCCGGGCCGGGCGCCGCGACGTCGCCGTGGGGGATCAACGCGACCTCCGGAACGAGCGACGCGAGCGGTGGCGCCGCGGGCAGCGAACGCGCCTCGGTCTCCAGATCGCGCCGCGCCTCGGACGCCGACTCGGGACGGAGCTCGCGCTGCTTCTCGGTCACCGAGGCCACCCAGCCGTCGAGCGACGCCGGCACCGCCCGATTCGCCGACGACGGTCTCGGCATCTGCTCGTGGATGTGCTGGTACGCGATCGCCATCGGGGTCTCGCCGGTGAACGGGAGCCGGCCCGTCAGCAACTCGAACGCGACGACCCCCAGCGCGTACAGGTCGGTGCGCGGGTCGGCGGGCTCGCCCTGGAGCTGCTCGGGCGCCAGGTACTGCACGGTCCCGATCACGTTGCCGGCCTCGGTGATCTGCGCGTCGGCGAACGCTCGGGCGAGCCCGAAGTCCGCGACCTTGACGACGCCGTCGCGCGTCACCATCAGGTTCTCCGGCTTCACGTCCCGATGCACGATGCCCTGTCGGTGCGCGTGCTGGAGGGCCGCGAGCGTCTGCTCGAGTACGTCGGCCGCCTGCGCCGGGGCGAGGAGCCCCTCGGCGTGCAGGATCTCGCGGACCGAGAGCCCGGCGACGTACTCCATCACCATGTAGTAGATGCCGTCGACGCTTCCCCAGTCGTGGACGGCCACGATGTTCTGGTGGTTGAGGTTGGCTGCGGCGCGTGCCTCCCGCCGGAAGCGTTCGATGAAGCCCGCGTCGCCCGCGAGGTTTCGGTGCAGGACCTTGATCGCCACCGAGCGTTCGAGCACCGCGTCTCGGGCGCGGTAGACCTCGCCCATGCCACCCGCGGCGATACGATCGACGACGTGGTACCGGCCGTCGAGCGTGTTCAACGCGAACGCGAGATCCGCGCGAGCGGACCGCTCGGGGATGGTGCTCTTCGAGATGGTCGCCTCCCGTCGCTGCTCGGTCGTTGCGGGCGGACTACCTGGGCCCGGGGGCGCGTCCGAGCGAACATCCTAGCGCGCGGACCCGCGTCAACCGTGGAGCCCGCCAAGGAGCCGGATTGAGCGACCCGGATGGGTACCCGGCCGAATTCGCGCGCATCGAGGCCGGCGTCGACGCCGGCCAGACCGACCTTCGAGCCCTCGGGTTCTGGCGCCTGCTCGCCAGGGTGAAGGCGGACCCGGTCCTTGCCCACCATTGGGCCGAACAGGCGGGCCGGATCGACCGGAAGGCGTTCGAGGCACGAACGCGGCTCCGCGTGCCGGTGTGGTTCGGGAACGCGCTGCTCGTGGTCGGCACGCTGGCCGGCGCCGTGGCGGTGGCGTTCGCCCTGACGACGGACTCGGAGGAGATCGCGGGGTTGGCCTTGATCTTCGCGGCCCTGGACTGGTCCACGACGTTCCATGCGCCGGCACACTGGCTGGTCGGCCGTGCGATGGGGATGCGGTTCCTCGCCTACTACCTCCGCGATCTGATGCCGCCGTTCCCCGGACTGAAGATCGACTACGCCACCTACCTGCCGGTCGCACCGGAGGCGCGGGCCTGGATGCACGCCTCGGGGGCGATCGCGAGCAAGATCGGCCCGTTCCTCGCGCTGGCGTTCTGGCCCGCGAGCGGGGCCCCGGGATGGGCGGCGTGGGCGATCCTCGGGTACGGCCTGTTGATCATCGGGACGGACGTCTTCATCTCGACGCGCAAGAGCGACTGGAAGCGATTCCGGCGCGAGATGCGCATCGCCCGGGTCCAGGCCGCGAACCGCTGACCTGCGGGCCTCGGCTATCCTGAGCGGAGAACCGGGGAGCTCGGGCGACCGGGCTGAGAGGCCGCCAGATCGCGGCGGCGACCCGAACCGACCTGATCCGGGTAATGCCGGCGGAGGGAGGCGCGGTCGACGTTGGATGCACGTTCGCTGCGCGTCTACGTCTTGACGTCGAGTGGGTTGGTTCCCGGTCGGAGCCATCGCGACGTGGCCGAGGCCGCGCTGGCCGGGGGGGCCACCGCCGTGCAGCTTCGAGCCCCCGAGCTCACGGATGTCCGTCTCGAAGCAATCGCGAGCGAGCTCGCCGAACGGTGCCGCGCGACCGGCACGTTGTTCATCGTGAACGACCGCGTGGCGGTGGCCGCGAGCGTCGGCGCCGGGGCCCATGTCGGTCAGGCCGACGACCCGGGATCGGCGCGCGGGATCCTCGACCCGCCCGCGGTCCTCGGGATCAGCGTCTCGACGATCGACGAGGCGCGCGCGGCCGAGGTCGCGGGGGCCGACTACCTCGGCGTCACCGTCTGGGCGACCCCGACCAAGCCGGAGGCCGAGCCCCGGGGTCTGGACGGTCTGCGCTCGATCGCCGGCGCGACGGCGCTGCCGGTCGTGGGGATCGGGGGAGTTCGTGCCGCGAACGCCGCCGACGTGCTCGACGCGGGTGCGGCGGGGATCTGCGTGGTCTCGGCGGTCGGCGCGGCGCCGGATCCCGTCCGCGCCACGGCGGCCCTCGTGGACGCCGTGGACCGTTGGGTGGAAGGGGAGGGATGAGCGAACACCGCACGGGGAAGGCGACGGCGGAGCTGTTCGAGCAGGTGATCCTGCGGCGGCTCGGCGCGAAGGACGACGACGTGCTGATCGGTCCCCGCCACGGCGTGGACGTCGGCGTCGTCCGGGTGGCGAACGGCGTCGCGATGGCGCTCACGGCCGACCCGGTCTTCATCGTGCCGGCCTACGGGTGGGAGCGCGCGGCGTGGTTCGCCGTGCACATCCTCGCGTCCGACGCCGCCACCAGCGGCCTGCCGCTCCGGTGGATGGCCGTCGACCTGAACCTGCCGCCCGAGGTCACCGACCAGGAGCTCACCTCGCTCTGGGACGCGTTCCATCGTGCCTGCGATGACATCGGGTTGGCCGTGGTCACGGGCCACACGGCGCGGTACGACGGCTGCACCTGGCCGATGGTCGGCGGCGCGGTCTGCATCGCCGCCGGCCCCGAGGATCGGTTCGTCACGCCGACGATGGCCCGGCCCGGCGACCGGGTGATCGTCACGAAGGGGGCCGCGATCGAGGCCACCGCGCTGTTCGCGGCCACCTTCCCCGAACGCCTGGCCGAGGCCGTCGGCGCCGACGTGGTCGAGCGCGCCGACGCGCTGTTCGAGCTGATGACCGTGGTGCCCGAGGCGACCGTGGCCCGGGAGTTCGGGCTCCGGGACGAAGGGGTGACCTCCATGCACGACGCCACCGAGGGCGGCGTGCTGGGCGGACTGATGGAGGTCGCCTCGGCGTCGGAGGTCGGCATGCGGATCGAGCTCGACGTGATCCCGGTGCGCGAGGAGGTGCGCGCGGTCTGCGAGCACGTCGGGATCGACCCGTACACCTCGATCAGCGAGGGCACCCTCATCGCGACCGTCGTGGCGGATCGGGCGGACGCCTTCGTCGAGGCGCTGGGGGCCGCGGGGATCGACGGCGCGATCGTGGGCCGGGTGACGCAGGCGGAGGAGGGCGTGGTCCTGGTCGCCAGCGGGGGCGACCGGCAGCTCGAACACCCGGGGCTCGACCCGTTCTGGGAGGCGTTCGGGCGGTGGGCGGGGGCTGCAGCGGCCGGGATCGCGGAGGCCGGCTGATCCCAGGACTACGGGCGCCGCGTCGTCCCCGGCGAGAACTCGTCGGCGAGCATCGCGAACCGGACGTGGTCGCGCCACCGGCCGCCGATCTTCAGGTACCGCGGCGAGTACCCCTCGCGACGGAACCCGAGACGCTCGGCCAGCGCGATCGAGCGGACGTTGCCTGGCTGGACGTTGACCTCGACGCGGTGCAGGCCAAGCGTCCCGAACGCGTGGCGCAACACGAGCTCGAGCCCCTCCCTCATGAACCCCTGACGTTGGT
This sequence comes from Actinomycetota bacterium, assembly GCA_036277855.1. Classification (GTDB taxonomy): domain Bacteria; phylum Actinomycetota; class UBA4738; order UBA4738; family HRBIN12; genus DASSJM01. The sequence continues at coordinate 8,077 of DASUMC010000153.1, read as the reverse complement.
GTGGGACGAAGGCCGAATACCCGAGATACGCGCCCCGCAGGTTGCCGAACACGATGTGGCCGAGGCTTGCGCAGCCCGCAAGCGCGGCGTCCTCGTTGCGGCAGATCAGGTACGACTCGCCCAGCGGCCGGACGAGCATGTCTCGGAAGTCCTCGCCGGTCTCGGGGAGATAGGACCAGGGCCGATGCAGCTTCCGGCTCGAACGCACCGCGCGAAGGAACGCCGCCTCGTCGGCCGCCTCCATGTGTCGGATGGAGACGTGCTCGCCGTGCTGGAGCATCCCGGCTCTCATCACCGAAACCGTACCCGGTAGGCTGCAGCGCGATGGACGTGGTGACCGTGGGCGACGTGATGATCGACGTGCGGGTCGACTCCGACGGACTGGAGGAGGGCGGCGACGTGCACGGGCGGGTCCTCGTTCGACCGGGCGGAAGCGCCGCCAACGCAGCGGTGTGGGCCGTGGAGGCCGGGGCAACGTCCCGCGTCCACGGCCGGATCGGTTCGGACGTGGCCGGCGCGCTGCTTCGCGACGAGCTGATCGCCCGAGGTGTCGAACCTGCTCTGGCGATCGACCGGACCGCCGAGACCGGGACGATGCTCGTGGTCCATGAACCGCGCGAGCGCTCGATGGTGGCGGACCGCGGCGCGGGCGGGCGGCTCTCGCCCGAGGACCTGCCCGAACGCCTCGAGGCGGGCGCGGTCCTGGTGTCCGGGTACTCGCTGCTCTTCGAGCCGACCTCGGCGGCCGGTGTGGCCGCCCTCGAGCGCGCCCGCGCGCGGTTCGTCGCGGTCGATGCGGCATCGTGGCCGATGATCCGCTCGTTCGGGGCGGAGCGATTCCTCCGGGCGTGCGCGCCCGCCACGATGCTGCTCGCGAACGAACGCGAGGCGGAGGAGCTCACGGATCGGCGCGGCGCCGCCGCGGTCGACGAGCTGTCGCGTCGCTTCCACGTCGTGTGCGTCAAGCAGGGGGACGAGGGCGCGCTGATGTCGTGGGAGGGGCTCGTGATCCGCAACGCGACCGACGCCGTCGTCGAGAAGGATCCGACCGGGGCCGGGGACGCGTTCAACGGCGTCCTCCTGGCATCGCTCGTCGCCGGGCGTTCGCCCGGCGACGCCCTGGGCTCGGCCTGCCGAGCGGGCGCTCGCGTCGCGGCGAGCTACGAGACCTGGCCCGAACGGCGACGGTCGTTCGAGGAGAAGGAGGAGACCTCGGGGAGGCGGCGGCGCTGAGCGCCGTCCGACCTTCGAGCGAGATCGCGGCCGCGCTGGCCGCCGGGAACGGCGTGGTCGCGCTCGAGACGAGCGTCGTCTCCCATGGGCTCCCGCCGCCCCGCAACCTCGAGTGCGTCGAGCGGATGAGCGCCGCGATCCGTTCGGCGGGCGCCGTCCCGGCATGGATCGGTGTGATCGAGGGCGACGTGGTCGTGGGGCTCTCGGTGGACCAGCTACAAGTGTTCGCCGACCCCGGCGGTGCCACCAAGGTCGCCCGGCGCGATCTGCCCGTGGCGGTCGCGTCGGGTGACCCGGGCGCCACCACGGTCTCGAGCACGATCTGGGCGGCGCACCGGGCGGGGATCGTGGTCGGGGCCACCGGCGGCATCGGCGGCGTGCATCCGGGCAGCGGGCCGGGGAGCGGGCCAGGGAGCGGGCCGGGGAGCGGGGACGTATCCGCGGACCTGCTCGAGCTCGCCCGAACCCCGGTCCTGCTCGTGTGCTCCGGTCCGAAATCGATCGTCGACCCCGTCGCCACCGCGGAGCGACTCGAGGAGCTCGGCGTCGCGGTGGTTGGCTACGGCTGCTGGCGCCTGCCGTTCTTCCTAGCGCGGGAGGCCCCGGTTGACCTCGACGACCGTGTGGACGAGCCGGTGGAGGCCGCCCGCATCGCGCGGGCGCTCGGCGAGCTCGACGCCACGGCCGCGGTGCTTCTGTGCAACCCGGTCCCCGAGGGGTTCGCGATGGACGCCGGGGTGGTGGAGGACGCGGTCAGGGCATGCGAGCGGATCGCCGAACGCGAGGGCGTCCGGGGCAAGGCGGTCACTCCGTTCCTGCTCTCGTGCCTGTCCGAACGCACCGATGGCGAGAGCCTGGAGGCGAACCTGGCGCTGCTCGAGTCCAACGCGCGCCTGGCCGGCGAGGTCGCGGCCGCTAGCGCAGCCAGGTCTTGACGATCGCCTTCGAGAAGTTCCAGCCATAGCGGAACGACTTCGGCTTCTTGGAGACCCCGCCCCTACGGGTGAGGAACGTGACGGGCACCTCGACGACCCGCGCGCGCTGGCGGAGCGCCTCGATCGTGACCTCGGAGGTCCAGAACTGGTCCTGCTCCAGGATGAGCGCCCTGAGCGTGTCGGCGCGGGTGGCGCGGTAGCCGCTCGAGATGTCGGTCACCCGCTGCCCGGTCAGGATCGTCACGACGCGCGAGAAGAAATGGACGCCCAGGTGACGGATCAGGCTCTCCCGCTCGAAGTCGCCGAGCATCCTGGATCCGTTCACGTGGTCGGCGCGGCCGTCGATGATCGGCCCGACGACCGTGGGAAGCTCCTCTGGCTGATGCTGGCCATCGGCGTCCATCGTGGCGACGATGTCGGCCCCGAGCGTGAGGGCGATGTCGTAGCCCACACGGAGCGCGAGCCCCCCGCCCCGACGGATCGGCAGGCTCGCCGCCAGCGCACCCGCCGCCCGAGCGGCCTCCGCGGTGCCGTCGTCGGAACGGTCGTCGATCACGATCGGGATCACGTGGTAACCCTCGACCTCGGGCGGCATCGCCTCGATGACCGCCCCGACGTTCTCGGCCTCGTTGTGGGCGGGAGAGACGACCACGATCCGCTTCCCGGCGGGCAGGTCGGCGGCCGTATCCCAATCGAACGCCGACTGCCCGAATGACTCGACGAGCTGCCGGATCCCGCGTTCGCTCGTGTCCACCGCGGACTGCATCCGGATCATCAGGACGAACAGGATCCCGACCGCGAACAACAGCACGGCCGTCAGGCGCTGCCCGTTGCCCGGCTCGAAGTTGAAGACCTCGAACAGCGGGTTGAACAGCCCCGGCGCGATCGCGAGCAGCAGCAGGGCGGCCGAGATCAGCGACGAGATGATCAGGTTCAACCGGCTGATCTGGCGCCGTCGGTAGCGGATCAACGCGAGCGCGAAGAACGCCGCGGCGAAGATCCCTCCGACGATGCGCAGGGCCAGCATGGCTCTGGACTCTACGCGATGGGAGCGGCCGGACGGCTCAGCCCGACGAGCGTTCCCGCACGCCGCGCCACCTCGTCGCGGGCAGGATGTGGTCCGCGATCACGCGGTCCCGGTGGCGCGAGATCGCGTCGAACATCGACTCGATCAGCGTCTCCGAGAGCAGGTGCGGCCGCAGGCCGAGCTCCAGCAGCTTGGTGTGCCTGGCGTTGTAGTAGTGGTCCTCGAGCTCGACCCGCGGGTTGTCGACGTGTTCGATCCGCACGTCGAGACCGACCTCCGAGCCGGCGTGCCGCACGAGCTCGGCGAGCTCGTTCACCGAGAACTGCTCGGTGAACTGGTTGAACACGCGGAACTCGCCTGCCTCGGCGGGGTGCAGGACGGCGAGCTCCACGCACCGGAGGGTGTCGACGATGTTCAGGTAGCCGCGCGTCTGTCCGCCCTTGCCGTACGGGGTGAGCGGCTGGCCGATCACGGCCTGGAGGCAGAAGCGGTTCAGCGCCGTGCCGAACACCTCGTCGTAGTCGAACCGCGTCAGCAGGCGCTCGTCGAGCCTGGTCTCATCGGTCTCGATCCCGTAGACGACCCCCTGGTTCAGGTCGGTGGCCCGGAGCCCCCAGATCCGGCACGCGAAATGGATGTTGTGCGAGTCGTGCACCTTGGAAAGGTGGTACATCGACCCCGGGAGCTTGGGGAACGGGAGCGTGTCCGAACGCCCGTTGTGCTCGACCTCGAGATAGCCCTCCTCGATGTCGATGTTCGGTGTGCCGTATTCGCCCATCGTCCCGAGCTTGACCAGGTGCGCGTCGGGGGTGATCTCCGCCATCGCGTACAGGACGTTCAGCGTGTTCACGACGTTGTTCGTCTGGGTGAAGAGCGCGTGCTCGCGGTCGATCATCGAGTAGGGGGCGCTCGGCATCTCGCCGTAGTGGACGATCGCCTCGGGCCCGAACTCGCGGAACACGCGCTCGACCACGCTCCACTCGGTCAGGTCGCCCTCGGTGACGCCGATCTCGAGACCCGTGACCTCGCGGAAGGCCTCGGCACGGGCCGGCAGCGAGGCGCCGATCGGCGTGAGCGAATCGGTCCCCGCCTCCACGTGCGCGCGGCGGCGGAGGTAGTCGTCGACGGCGTGCACCTCGTGACCCCTGCGGGCGAACTGCATCGAGGTCGGCCACCCGAGGTAGCCGTCGCCGCCGAGGATCAAGATCCGCATGCCGGTGCCTCGCTCCATGTTCGGTGGGAAGTGGGCTGAGCGCGTCATCCTAGCAACGCGGCTCGTGCGCCTGGGGATGCCTCGGGCTACGCCAGGGTCGCGAGTTCCTCGAGCACCCGGTCCACCTCATCCGGCGTGTTGTAGTGGCAGAACCCGATCCGGACCGCACCGCCCGAGTCCTCCAGCCCGAGCCGCTCCATGATCTCGAGGGCGTAGTAGTTGCCGTCCCACACGAAGATCCCGCGCTCGGCGAGCGTCTTCGCGGTCTCGGCGGGAGGCTGCTCGCCGACGCGGATGGCGAACGTGGGCGTGCGCTCGCCCGCGCGCCCGGGCTCGGCGATCCCGTACAGGCGCAGGGACGGGATCCCGCGGATCCCCTCAAGGAAGCGGCGGGACAGCTCGGCCTCCCATGGCACGATCGCGCGTTCGAACGCGGCGCGCACGGCCTCCCTCCGGCCTCCGCCCTCGCCGAGTTCGGCCAGATACTCGACGGCGGCGACCCAGCCGGCGAAGCCCTCGTGGTTCTGCGTCCCGGTCTCGAACGCGAAGGGGAGCGCGTCCTCGGCCGGCCGGACCTTGTAGGGGCGGAGCGAGGAGAGCACGTCTCGACGCGCGAACAGGATCCCGAGGTGCGGGCCGAAGATCTTGTAGGGCGAGCACACGACGAGGTCGGCGCCGATCTCGCGCACGTCGACGCCGCGGTGCTGCGCGGCGTGCACGCCGTCGCAGGCCACGATCGCACCGCTCGTACGATCGCGGACGAGCCGGACGAGCTCGGCGGCGGGCGTGATGGTCCCGACCGCGTTCGACGCGAGCGTGAACGCGACCACCTTGGTGCGCTCGGACAGCGCCGCCCCGAGGGACTCCCGATCGATCGTCACGTCCTCCACGCGGACGTCGACCCATCGGACCGTCGCGCCGGCGTCCTCGGCCGCCAGGACCCACGGGCGGACGTTCGCGTCGTGATCGAGCCGCGTCACGACGACCTCGTCGCCCGGCTCGAGCGACCTGGCGATCGAGCGGGAGATCGCGAAGAGCAGCGTGGTCGAGTTCGGACCGAACACCACCTCGTCGGCGTCGGCGTTCAGCAGGTCGGCGGCCGCCCGGTGCGCCTCCTCGATCACGAGGTCGGTGTCCTGGCTCGTCGCGAACGCGCCGTGGGCGTTCGCGTTGCTTCGCCGCAGGTAGTCGGCCATCGCCTCGACCACGGCGTCGGGGACCTGGGACCCCCCGGGCGCGTCGGCGAACACCACCGTCCGTCCGTCCTGCTCCCGTCGGAGCCCGGGGAAGCGAACGGCGGCGCCCGAGAGATCCACGACGCCCAGCCTCGCCGAACGCCCGTCGCCCGGCAACCCGGATCGCTCATACGCGGTCCCACCCCTCGGGCAGTGTGGGCGGAGGCCACGCGGAATCTGGTCGCCAGCCGAACCAGTCACGGTCGAATGGCGGCTCGCGTTCGGCGATCCGGCGGACGGCGTCCTCGGCCTCCGCGCGCAGGCGCCTCTCCTCCTCGCGATCGATGAGACCCCGCTCGATGACCTCGGCGAACTGGTCCTCGTCCTTCCAGCGCCACGACCCGTTGAGCTCCACGATCACGTCGAGCTTGTGATCCAGGGTGTCGAACCCGACGGGGGAGCGGCGCAGCGGGTCCTCGAGGTTGACGTACCAGTGCGAGGGCGACCAGTCGGACCCGTAAAACAGCAGGACGGCTGCCGGGTTCCCCGGCCACGCGAACGAGAGCACGTGCGCCTTGTACGGCTGCTCGATGAGTTCGTACTCGGCCTCCTGGATCCTCAGCCGTTCTCCGTTCCTGAACGGCGCCATCCAGCGCGCACCCGCGGGGATGAACAGCGTGATCTGCTCCTCGGCGTCCTCGACCACGGTCACCGGCCGGGCGCTCCAGATCCGGTCTTCCCAGATCTCGCGGAGCGCCGCGGATTCCCCGGGCTCGAACGTGCGCACCGTCAGCCGATGCGCGAGCCGAACGCCGCGTTGGTCGCGTCCAGGAGGGCGGCCGTGCTCGCCCGGAGCGCCGAGACCTCGTCGCGGAGCGACTGCGCCTTCGCCGGATCCTTCAGTGCCGCCGCGTTGATCTCGACGTTGTAGGTCGCGCACCAGACGGCCGATGCCAGCGCCTGCCCGGCGCACGCGCCGTCGGACGCGGCCTGGACGTTGCCGATCTCGGTGGTCTCGCGCGCGAGCTCCATCAGCTCGGACGCGCGCTTGGCGATCTCGAGCGGGACCGTTGCCGCCGACTCGTACCCAGCCTGGATCGCCTTCGAGCGGACCGCCTTCTCCGCGTCGGTCTCCTTCGGCATCTTGAACGCGGCCATCACGCCGTCGAACGCGGTCGCGTCCCGATCCGCGAGGTCGAGGAACTCGGTCCGGGCGGCCTCGGCCTCCTCGAGCATCCAGCCCATCCGCTCCTGGGCGTCCTCGTAGCCCTGCTTGCCGATCGTCAGGTTGCACACCATCGAGATCAGCGCGGCACCCGTGGCGCCCGAGAGGGCGGCGACCGCGCCGCCGCCGGGCGTGGGGTCGCCGGACGCGAGACCCCGCAAGTACGCCTCGACCCGCTGCTCCGCGATCCGCCCGCTCATCGGCGCCCTCCGTCGGTGCTCACGAGCCGCTCCAGGATCTGTTCGTCCGCATCGAACCCCTCCAGTCGCAGATACCCGATGTCGTCCTCGCCGAGCGCCGCGCGTGGAACCAGCCCCACGATCTCGCTCGAGCGCACCTCCATGCCGCGTTCGGCCGCGAGGTCCCGGACCGTCTCGAACGCCACCCGCGGCGACGTCACGTCCACGTCGACCAGATTCATCGACACCGTGACGGCACCGCGTTCGGGGACGGCGAACCCGATCGCCCGGACCGCCGGCAGGCCCCCGCTCGATTCGCGGATCGATCTCGCGATCTCCTTCGCCGCGTCCTCGGTCCCGGTCAGGTAGACGTTGAACGCGACGAGTGGCTTCCGCGCTCCGACGGCGGTCGCGCCGGCCCTGCCGATCTCGTGCGGGCCGAAGTCCGGCAACCGCTCGCCCCCCGCCACCGCCTCGCGCAGCCCCTCGAACTGGCCCCTGCGCACCTCGGCCAGGCTCGCGCGATCGGGCGAGGTCGCGGCTCGGTCGTACAGGTAGACCGGGATGCCGAGCGCGCCGGAGAGCTCGGCCGCGAACGCCCGAGCGAGCCCCACGACCTCGTCCATCGAGATCCCCGACAGGGGCACGAACGGGATCACGTCCGCCGCGCCCATACGTGGATGGCCGCCGGTGTGCTTGGTCATGTCGATCAGCTCGACGGCCTTGGCCGCGCCCGCAAGCGCGCTCCCGCGCACCGCGTCCGGTGAGCCGACGACGGTCGTGTCGAGACGGTTGTGCTCGGGGTCGGCCTGCCGGTACACGAGCCGCGCGCCACCGCCGGCGAGGGCGTCGCAGATCGCGTCGATCACGTCGTGCCGCCGGCCCTCGCTGAAGTTCGGGACGCAGACGACGAGGGCATCGGTCTCGGCCATCGAGGCAGAAGCCTACGATGCGAGCGATGGATCTCGACGCGTTCCGAGGCTGGCTCCAACGCTACTTCGATGCATGGGCCTCGAACGACCCCGTCGAGGTGTCGGCGCTGTTCGCCGAGGACGCCGTGTACTCCTACGGTCCCTTCCGAGAGGAGACG
>DASUMC010000152.1:0-9160 GCA_036277855.1 Actinomycetota bacterium | reverse complement strand
AGACCTGCCCCGGATCTTCGAGCGCTTCTACCGGGTGGATCGTGCCCGCTCGCGCGAGACCGGCGGCACGGGCCTCGGCCTGTCGATCGTCAAGCACGTCGCCGAGAACCTCGGCGGTCGCATCGAGGTGACGAGCGAGCTGGGACGGGGCACCCGGTTCGAGGTCCGCATCCCGGCGTCATCCTGACCGTTCGCGGAACGGGTCGCCGGCGAAGGCACGGGTACGCTACGCCGCGTGGCGACGTTGCTCCTGGTTCGGCACGGTCACACCGACGCGGCCGGCAAGCGGCTGACCGGCCGGGCGGCCGGCGTGCACCTGACCGAAGGCGGGCAACGGCAGGCCGAACGGCTGGTCGCCCGGCTCGACGGGATCCGCGTCGACGCGATCGTCTCGAGCCCGCTCGAACGGTGTCGCGAGACCGCCGCGCCGCTCGCGAAGGCTCGGGGCCGGCGCGTGATCGTCCGGCGCGGGTGGATCGAGGTCGGGTACGGCGAATGGACGGGGCGATCGATCTCCCAGCTGCGACGAACCGCGCTGTGGCGCCGGGTGATGTCCACGCCGTCGAACGTCCGCTTCCCCGGGGGCGAGAGCCTGCTCGAGGTGCAGGCGCGGGCCGTCGACGCCGCGTTCGAGCTCGCGGCCGAGCACCCGCGCGGGACGGTCGTGGTCGTCTCCCATGCGGACGTGATCCGCCTGCTGGTCGCGCAGCTCGCCGGGATGCACGCCGACCACCTCCAGCGGCTGTCGATCGACCCGGGCTCGATCACCGCGGTTTCGCTCGCGTCCGGCGTCCCACGCCTGCTGACGGTGAACGACACCGGCGACCTTGCCGTCCTGCGGTCGCGCCGCGGGAAGGTGGGAGGATAGGTCCGTGGATCTGGAGCGCGTCGACCGCATCACGGCGGGGGCCGTCGGCGAGCCGGGCGAGCGCACCTTCTTCCTCCAGGCTCGCCAGGGCGACCGCTCGGTGACGATCTTGGTCGAGAAGGAGCAGGTCGAGCTTCTCGGGACCTCGATCCTGGAGATCCTGGCAACGGTCGGGCGCGAGACCGGCGAGGGACCGTCGAGCGAGGAGCTGGGTCTCGAACCGCCCCTCGAACCGCTCTGGCGCGCCGGGCGACTCTCGATCGGCTATGCGGAGGAGCGCGACCTGATGCTGCTCGAGATCGAGGAACTCGTCGAGCTCGAGGACCAACCAGAGGACGAGCCCGAGGACTCGGACGACGAGCCCCAGGGCGAGACCGCGCCCGTCGAGACGGACGGTCCCGAGCCCGATCGCGTCCGCCTGTGGGCGACCCGCGAGCAGATGTTCGCACTCGCCCGACACGGGGCGGCCGTCGCGGAACGCGGACGGCCGAGGTGCCGCTTCTGCGGGAACCCGATCGATCCGCAGGGCCATATGTGTCCCGCGATGAACGGGCATCGGGAGACCGCGGAGCGGTGACCGGCGGGGAGGCCGAACGGCGACCGCCGGCGGGCCGGTCGGACGGCACCGACGTCGAGCGGATCCGAGACGACGCCGAGGCGCTCGCGCTCCTGGAACGGGGCACGCTCGAGGTCTTGGGCCTGCTCCCCCGCGCCTCGAACTTCACCTTCCTCGCCCGGGTGCGCGTCGATCAGGATCAGATGCTCGCCGTCTACAAGCCTCGCTCGGGCGAGGCGCCGCTCTGGGACTTCGAGGAGGGAACGCTGGCCGCCCGGGAGGTCGCCGCGTACGTGATGGCGGACGCCCTCGGCTGGCCGTGGGTGCCGCCGACCGTCCTGCGCGATGGGCCGCAGGGGCCGGGTTCGGTGCAGCGGTTCGTGGCGTTCGACCCGGACCAGCACTACCTGACGATGCGGCGCGATCGCGCCGACGAGTTCCGCAGGATCGCGCTCTTCGACCTGGTCGCGAACAACGCCGACCGCAAGTCGGGGCACTGCCTGCTCGCCCGGGACGGGAGGATCTTCGTCGTGGACCACGGCGTGTGCTTCCACGTCGAGCCCAAGCTCCGAACGGTGATCTGGGACTTCGTCGGCGAGCCGATCCCGGAGTCCCTGCTCGAGGACCTGCGCGGGCTCCGACCGAACCTGGCGTCCGGGACCTTCCACGACCGTCTCGAGACGCTGCTCACCCCCGCCGAGATCGACGCGGTCGCTCAGCGCGTGGGCGACCTCCTGCGCTCGGGCAGGTTCCCCGAACCCGGTCCCGGGCGCCCGTACCCGTGGCCGGTCGTGTGACGCGCCGGTCGGTTCGCGTCTCACGCGGGTCGTCCCCGGTCCGTTGTTCGCCGGGATGAGGCTGCCGCCGTTCCAGCGACTGCTCGACGAGCACCGGGCCGAGGTCTACCGGTTCCTGGTGGCCGCCGTGGGCCGGCAGGCCGCCGACGACTGCTTCCAGGAGACCTTCCTCTCGGCCCTGCGCGCGTACCCGCGCTTGCGCGACGCGAGCAACCTCCGCGGGTGGCTGTTCACGATCGCGACCCACAAGACGTTGGACCACTGGCGGGCCGAACGACGGCGACCGATCCCCGTCGAGCGGTTGCCCGAACGGGCCGCGCCCGAGCCGCCCGACGGCGACCCGGAGCTCTGGTCGGCGGTCGGAACGCTGCCGCCGATGCAGCGGGCGGCGGTGATCCACCGGTACGTGCTCGACCTCTCGTACGCCGAGATCGCCGACGCCCTCGGCATCTCCGAGGAGGCGGCGAGGGCCAACGCCTACGAGGGGCGCAGGAAGCTCCGATCGATGCAGGAGGTCAACGCATGAGGCCGCGGGTGGGATGGGACGAGCGGGTGGGATGGGACGAACAGGCGGGATGGGACGAAGGGCTCGAGGAGGCCTCGCGCCGGGCTGCCGCGTCCACCCTGGAGGTGGCTCGGCGCCGCGGGCTCGTCGACATCGGGTACACGAAGGTCGACACGCCGGTCGGGACGCTGTTCGTCGCGAGCACGAGCCGGGGGCTGGTGCGGCTCGCGTTCCCGGAGGAGCCGTTCGAGCACGTGCTGGAGGAGCTCGCCGACACGCTCTCCCCCCGGCTGCTCGAAGATCCGAAGCGCACCGACGCCGCCCGCCGACAGCTCGAGGCCTACTTCGAGGGGCGGGTGCACCGGTTCCGTACGGCGCTCGACTGGTCGCTGACGCCGCCCGGGTTCTCTCGGCGCGTCCTCGAGGCGACGGCCGCGATCCCGTTCGGGTCGGTCTCCACCTACGGTGACGTGGCCAAGCGAGCGGGAAGCCCGCGCGCGGCCCGGGCCGCGGGGAACGCCCTGCACGACAACCCGATCCCGATCGTCGTGCCGTGCCACCGCGTGGTGCCCTCGGGCGGCGGGGTTGGCAAGTACGGTGGCCAGGAGTGGCGAAAGGAGTTCCTGCTGGACCTCGAGGGAGCGCTCGCGGGATCCTGAGTCCTCACCATCGCGGGCGAAGCTGGCGCCCCCGGTCGACCCGAAGGCCTGACGCAAACGAAGGTCACGCGGGAAGATGGCCCGCGTGAGACCGATCCGAACGCTGACCGCCCTGCTGTCGCTCGGCCTGCTCGCCGGAGCGTGCTCCTCGGACGACCAACCGCCGCCGACGGGCCCGAGCGGGAACCCCTCGGGGATGGTCGCGGTGGCCGCCAGCGTCGACCTGTACACGGGAGACCCGCAGCGGGTGGATCTCGGGCTCGTGATGCCGGACAACAGCTTCGTGAGCTTCGGGACGGTGGACGTCTCGTTCTCGCTCCTCGGCGATGCCGCGCAGGCGAGCGAGCAGCCCGGCCCAACCGCCACCGCGGTCTTCGTTCCGACCTACGGGACGCCCGATCGTTCGAGCGGCCCCGTCGTGACCCAACCGAACGAGGGACGCGGCGTGTACGAGGCGGCCGACGTGGTGTTCGACACCGCGGGGGTCTGGGTGGCCGAGGTCACCGCGGACGTCGAGGGGCTCGGCCCGCAGACGGCGCAGGCCTCGTTCGCGGTGCAGGAGCATCCGACGCTGCCGGCGCCCGGCGACCGCGCGCAGCCAACCAAGAACCTCACCGTCCGCTCGAAGGGCGCGCCGCTCGAGGCCGTCGACTCTCGTGCCACGACCAAGGGCGCGATCCCCGATCCCGAGCTCCACGAGTGGACGATCGCCCGTGCGATCGCCGAGGGCCGGCCGGCGCTGGTCGTGTTCGCGACGCCGGTGTTCTGCGTCAGCAGGTTCTGCGGTCCGGTGACCGACATGGTCGAGGACCTCGCCGGCAAGTACGACGACCGTGCCGTGTTCATCCATATCGAGATCTGGAGGGACTACGACAATCAGGTCCTGAACCAGGCCGCGGTCGATTGGCTCTGGCCGCAGATGCCCAACGGCGATCTCACCGAGCCGTGGCTGTTCCTGATCGGCGCCGACGGCACGATCGTGGATCGCTGGAGCTCGATGTGGAGCGAGCGAGAGGTCGAGACCGAGCTGGAGGCGCTCCCGCCGATGAAGGGGTAGCCGCGGCCCGGACCGCGCGGTCGTACGTTCGAAGCGCCCGTAGGATGAAGTTCATGGCCGAGGACCATCTGCCCTCCCCTCCCGCGCCCACGATCGAGGTGTGCTACCGGCATCCCGAGGTGCCGACACGCGTGCACTGCACCCGGTGTGAGCGCCCGATCTGCCCGGACTGCATGATCCCCGCGCCCGTCGGCTTCCAGTGCCCCGAGTGCGTCGCGGAGGCGCGCCGCGAGTTCCGCAAGGGCCCGGGGCGACCGCTGCGCGGCGGGGTGAGCGTCACCAAGGCCCTGCTCGTGGCCATCGCGATCCCCTTCGTCATCGAGATCGTCGTCGGCGGGCCGCAGGCCCTGTTCGACCCGAGCGGGCAGACGCTGTTCCGGCTCGGGGCGATGCAGCCGATCGCGGTGGCGAGCGGGCAGTTCTGGCGCCTGTTCACCGCGATGTTCCTGCACGCCGGCATCCTCCACATCGCGCTGAACGCGTACTTCTTCTACCTGTTCGGGCGAACGGTCGAGGGCAGCTTCGGTCGGACCTGGATGGTGGTCATCTACCTCGTGTCCGGGTTCGTGGCGAGCGTGGCCTCGTACACGTTCGGGCCCGTCACCACGCTCGCCGTCGGCGCGTCGGGGGCGATCGCCGGGGTCTTCGGCGCCTTCATCGCCTATGCCTACCGTCGCCGCCACATGGCCCTGCACGCCGCCAACCTCCGGATGGCCCTCACGGTGATCGTCCTGAACGCGCTCATCGCGTTCGGCTACCGGGCGATCGACTGGCGCGCACACGTCGGCGGCCTGATCGCGGGCTTCCTGATCGGGTATCTGGCCGACCAGCCCGCGGCGCAACAGCGGCGCTCGCTCGCGATCGGCGGGGCGACGGTCCTGGCAGGGATCGGCGTCGCGCTCGTGCTGTGGCGAACCGTCGACATCCGATCCATGCCCGGTTTCGACGAGTTGGTCGCCCAGGTCTTCGCGTTCTTCGGCTGAAGCGCGCGCGTCAGCTCTTCCGGTCGCCGATCCCGTAGATGCCGCCGCCGCGCGTTCCCACCCAGATCATGTCCTCGAACACCGAGGGCGTGGACTCGATGCACGAACCGAGCGAGAGCGACCAGAGCTCGGGCGGCTCGCGGAACGGCTTCGAGATGTCGAACGCATGCAGCGTGCCCCCGCAGTCCCCCTGCAGCAACACGTCGTCGATCGGCACCGGTGAGGACCAGGTCGGGCCGGGGAGGTGGATGCGCCAGCGCTCGGTCCCGGTCCGCCGGTCGAGCCCGATCAGGTCCCCGTAGTTCGTCGCGATGTACACCATCCGTCCGTACAGGGCCGGCGTGGCCCAGGCGCCACCCGCGCCCTCGGGCTCGCGCTCGGTGATGGGGAACGACCACTCGAGGGGATCGTTCGGGTGCCGTGGGTCGAGCTTCATCAGCTGGCCCACCTCGGTCGCTCGGGTCGTGAATCGCTCGAGCTCGCTCGCCACATAGAGGAACCCGTCCTCGTCGATCACCACGCTCGCGTCCGTGTCCTCGCCGGTCCAGAACCGGAAGACACGTTCGGCCTTCGACCCGCCGCGGAGCACTCGCGAGACGTCCCAGCCCTGGACGAGCCCGCCCGAGTTCGCGAAGTACGCGACCCCGTCCCGGAACGCGACCGAGCTCTCGATCGAGACGTTCGAGTCCGGCAACGACGCGAGCAGCTCGTCGTCGAACCCCGGCACCGTCAGGGCGACCTTCGGGTGGACCGTGACCCGGCCCCGCTCGTCGTAACCGCGGTGCAGCCGGATCACGTAGAACCAGGAGTTCTCGCCGCCCTCGAGCAGGTAGTCGCCGACCACCAACGGCGCCCCGTCCCAGTCGTTGTTCCAGACGGGGTCCGGGACGCTGGTCTCGGCGTTCAAGACCCACAGGGCCGTCGGCTCGGGACGATCCAGCGCGATCACCCGGAGCAGGTTGTCGCGTGAGCCCGCGTAGTACAGGGGGTACCCGTCGGGATCGGTGCTCGCGGACCCCTTCGCGAGGTCGCCCGTCTGGAAGGGCGGCCGCACCGGCTCCCCGGTGCGGCCGTTCAGGAAGTGGTACGCGCCGTCGTACGCGTTGACCCGCACCTCGATCCTGCCGTGCTCACCCACGACCACGTTCGGCTGGCCGGTCCAGCCCGTCCCGCACCACTCACGGGCGCCGTGCTGATCCTTCGAGGTGGAGCACAGGCTGCCGTCGGAGGGGTAGCGCCACGCGATCCTCGGATGCATCGGGACCGGCCCGGACCCGTAGTAGGTCCGCGTCTGATTGCCCCGGAACGTCGTGATGCCTTCGAACGCGGTGTTGGCGGGCTGCGGGCTGGGCGCCGCGCGCGGGGTGGGCGGCGGCGAGGTCCTGTTGAGCGCCGGCGTCGGGCTCGGCATCGAAGGGGACGGCGCGGCAAGGGCGTCCTCGCGAGCAACGGGCCAGAGCTCCAAGCGCCAGGCGAGGACGCCTCCGAGCACCACCGCGGGGATCGCGACGGCGAGGACGATCGGAACCCGCGGACGGGCCGCGTGCCGAGCCCGGCGGCGCGGGGACATCCGGTGCATCATCCCACGGCCGGACCAGGGGGGATCGGGGTCAGACGGGGCCCTTGGATGCGGGGTACGAACCCAGGACCTTCAGCATCGAGGTGTGCAGCTTGACCTCGTCGAGCGCGGCCGCGACGTTCTCGTCCTCCGCCGAGCCGTCAAGGTCGATGTAGAAGACGTACTCGAACGGCGATCCCCGCCGAGGGCGCGACTCCAGCTTCGTCAGGTTGATCCCGCGATCGGCCAGCGGCTTGAGCGAACGGAACAGCGACCCCGGACGGTCGTCCCCGGTCATGACCAGCGAGGTCTTGTTGGCCGGCCCGAGCCCGGCGTCGTTCGTGCCGATCACTCCGAACTTCGTGAAGTTGTCCGGGTAGGTCTGGATGTGCTCGGCGAGCACGGCGAGACCCAGGTTGGCCCCGGCCTCCACGCTGGCGATCGCCGCGTCCTCGAGTCGCCCGGACTCGGCGACCATCCGGGCGCCGCCGGCCGTGTCGTGGACGGGCACCGGGTCGATGTGGCGTGTCGCGAGGAACTCCTCGCACTGGGCCAGCGCCTGCCAGTGGGAGTAGGCGCGCCGAACGCCCTCGAGTCGCGCGCCCGGAGGCCCGAGCAGGGCGTGGTCGACGCGGAGGACGACCTCGCCCACCACCTTGACCAGGCTCGAGCGCAGGAGGAGCTCGTAGGTCTCGTTGACCGACCCGGCCTGCGAGTTCTCGACGGGCACGACCCCCAGGTCCGCCTCCCCGCTGGTCACGCGCGAGAACGTCAGCCGGATCGTCTCGCAGGCAAGCGGCTCCGCATCGGAGAACAACACCTTGACCGCGCGTTCGCTGTACGCGCCGGGCTCGCCCTGATAGGCGATCTTGGGCATGCGCGAAGCGTAGCAGTGGGTCTGCTGCGGCCTGACTGAGCTAGGCGCTGCGGCCCGACCCAGCTGCACGCTGCGGCCCGACCCAGCTGCGAGCAGGTTCGCTCAGCCGATCCGGATCAGTCCCAGCTCGGAGGCACGGGCCAGCGCCTGGACGCGGTTGCCGACGCCGAGCTTGCGGTAGGCGTTGCCCAGATGCGTCTCGACGGTCCTCGGCGAGATCTGCAGGCGCCTCGCGACCTGGCCGACCGTGAAGCCGCGAGCCGCGTGTTCGAGGACCTCGATCTCCCGTGCCGACAGGTTCGCGGGCGCGTCGGGCTGCTCACGAGCCTGCCTCGCTCGGCGGCTGAGCTCGGCCACGGCTCCACGCACCTGCGCCTGCGTGAAGACACGCTCGCCCCCGGCCACCCGGCTCAGGGCGTCGGCGATCACCCGGACGCCGGAGGCCTTCTCGAGGTACCCCTCCACGCCGACGATGACGCTCTCGAAGAGGGCCTCTTGGTCGGTTCGCGCCGTCAGGATCAGGATCCGGATCGGGAGCCCCTCCGCGCGGATGGCGCGGGCCAGATCGAGCCCCTGGAGCTCGCCGGGGAGCGAGAGGTCCAGCAGGACCACGTCCGGCGAGAGCTCCCTGCACGCCTCGAGCGCGGACGACCCGTCGTCCAGCTCACCCACCATCTCCAGACCGGGCGTCTGCTCGCAGGCGATCCTGATGACGCTGCGCAGCAACGGGTGGTCCTCGACGACGAGGACCCGGGCCGGCGCGTACGCGGAGGTCCGGCTCTCGCGTTCGACGGGGGAAGGGAGCGAGGCCATCGGGCCGGGGCGACTGGTCGGGGCAAGACCGTGACGCCAGGCCAGCGTGACGGCCTCGATCTTCGAATGCACGCCGAGCTTGGCGAGGATGGCCTTGACGTGGCTGTGGACGGTGAGCGTGCTGATGCCGAGTGACTCGGCGATCTGCGCGGCGGTTTCGCCGGCGGCAAGGGCCCGGAGCACCTGTTTCTCTCGAGGCGTCACGCGAGCGAGCCCGTCCTCACCCTCGCTGCCCCGCAGCTGTCCCACGACGGACGTCAGGTCGCCCGCGGACATCACGATCTCGCCGGCGGCGGCCCGCCGGACGACGTCCAGCACCTCGTCTACCGCTCGCGATTTCGGCACATAGCCACAGGCGCCGGCCGACAGGGCCTCGACGATCGCCTCGGGACGCTCGACGCCGGTGAGCAGCACCACCTTCGCGTCCGGCGCGGCGTCCCGGATCCGGCGAGTGGCCTCGATGCCGTCGGTCCCCGGCATGTCGAGA
>DASUMC010000151.1:0-2641 GCA_036277855.1 Actinomycetota bacterium | reverse complement strand
GGCCCGAGTCATCCGAGGGCAAGGGTTCGGAACAGGCGGCGGGCACCGAGGGCCGCGACGAGCCGTCGCCCGTGGAATCGGAGCAGCCGCAGGACCGTTCCCCCGAAACCGAGGAGGGGGCGGCTGCCGACCCCGGCGCGCGCGAACCGTCCCGCGGCGACGAGCCGTTCGCGGCCCGGGAGTCGCCGTCCGAGTCCGAGCCGGAGGTCGAGCCAGAGGTCGAGCCAGAGGTCGAGCCGGAGGTCGAGCCAGAGGACGAGGGGGAGCAGGGCGGGGTCGGCTCGTTCCTGTTCGAGGCCGAGGCGGAGAGCTACGACGTCGGCGAGGGCGCCGAGGCCGGCTCGGGAGGGTACGTCGACCTCCCCGGCGACGAGCCGGGGGTGGCCGAGCTGATCGAGGAGACCGAGACGGTGGTGGTCCCCGAGGTCGCGCCGGAGAACGTGGCAGGGAACCTGGAAGACGCGCCGGACATCGAGGCCGTCGAGGCCGCGGCCGATCACTTCGCCGAGTCCGTTCGGGATGAGGTGCAGGTCGAGCCGGAGGCGCCGGCACCCCAGCCCACCGAGGAGGTCGCGATCGCCCAGCTCCTCGGCGAGGAGGGCGGGGCGGCGGACGAGGCCGAGACCTCGCGCCCGGTCCGCGTCGGCGCCGAGGGGTTCGGCGGGCCGAGCTGGCAGGAACCGACCGCGATCGAGGTCGGCGCCGAACCCGAACGCGCCGGGCCGGGCCGGGACGTCCCGACGGCGTTCCTCACGGGTCTGGTGCTCGTGGGTCTGGCGGTCGGCGCGATCCTGATCGCGCCGGGGGCGTTCGCGATCTTCGCCGGCATCGTGGTGCTGTTCGCGCAGGGGGAGTTCTACCTCGCGGTGCAGAAGCGGCACTACCAACCGGCGACGGCGCTCGGTCTGGTTTCGGGGGCGCTCATCCTGGGCGCCGGGTACTACCGGGGGGAGAACGCGATGCTCGCGATCATGGCGCTCTCGCTGTTCGCCACGTTCCTCTGGTACATGACCGTTCCCGCGCATCATCGCCGCAACGTCGTGTCGAACATCGCGATCACCGTGCTCGGGGTCGCGTACATCCCGCTGCTCGCCGCCTACGCCCTCGCGGTCCTGAAGCTTCCCGACGGCGAGGGTTTGACGCTCTCGATCATCGGGCTCACGTTCGTCTACGACACCGCGGCGTTCGGGGTCGGCTACTTCTGGGGGAGCCGCCCGCTCGCGCCCACCATCAGCCCGAAGAAGTCGTGGGAGGGGGCGATCGGCGCCACGCTCGTGGTGATCGCGGTCGCCGTCGGCGTCGTGGGCTCGTGGGTCTCGCTGCTCGACACGGTCCCGCGTTCGGTGGGTCTGGCCGTGGTGGTCGCGCTGTTCGCGCCGCTCGGCGACCTGGCCGAATCGCTGCTCAAGCGGGATCTCGAGATCAAGGACATGGGCGGGATCCTGCCCGGTCACGGCGGCGTCATGGACCGGATCGACTCCGTGCTGTTCGTCGCCCCCGCCGCGTTCATCTACCTCCGCATGATCCTGCTCTGAGGCGTCTCTCACCCGGGGTCAGCCGACCTTCCGTGGTTTGTGGGCGCCGCGGGGTATCGTTGGGGCGATGCGCTCGCTCGTGATCCTCGGCTCGACGGGATCGGTGGGGACGCAGGCGCTCGACGTCGTGCGGCACAACCCCGACCGGTTCAAGGTGGTCGGCCTGTCCGCAGGCACCAACCAGGAGCTCCTGGTCGGGCAGATCCGCGAGTTCCTCCCGCCGCACGTGGCCATCGCGAACGAGGAGGCGGCCGTCGACCTCGAGGAGAAGCTCAGCGGGATCAGGGGCGTCGAGGTCCACGTGGGGCCCGAGGCGGCCGAGAGCCTGGCGCGAGATTCCGAGGCCGACATGGTCCTGAACGCATTGGTCGGGTCGGCCGGCCTGGCGCCCACGCTCGCGACCCTGCAGGCGGGCAAGCTGCTCGCCCTCGCCAACAAGGAGAGCCTGGTCGTCGGTGGCGACCTCGTCGTCGACCTGATCAAGGGCGAGCCGGAGCGGCTCATCCCGGTCGACTCGGAACACGCCGCGCTCGCTCAATGCCTGCGCGGGGAGCGCCGCGAGGACCTGAAGCGCGTGATCCTGACCGGGTCGGGCGGTCCGTTCCGGGGCTGGACCCACGCGGAGCTCGCCAAGGCTTCCGTGAAGGAGGCGCTCGCGCACCCGGTCTGGCAGATGGGGCCGAAGATCACGATCGACTCGGCCACGTTGATGAACAAGGGCCTCGAGGTGATCGAGGCTCACTACCTGTTCGGGCTCGAGTACTCGCAGATCCACGCCGTGATCCACCCGGAGGGCCTCGTGCATGCGCTCGCGGAGTTCCGGGACGGGTCGATGACCGCTCAGCTCGCGGTCCCGGACATGCGGCTGCCCATCCAGCTCGCGCTCGCCTGGCCCGAACGGCTCCCGACGGGCGTCGGCCCTGTTCCACTCGCCGACAGCCGCCTGTCGTTCGAGCCGGTCGATCGGGAGGCGTTCCCGGCGATCGACCTGTCCTATCGCGTCGGCGAGCTCGCTCTGACCTTCCCCGCGGTCATGAGCGCGGCCAACGAGGTCGCGGTCATGGCCTTCCTCGAGGGCAAGATCCCGCTCACGCGCATCGTCGAGG
>DASUMC010000150.1:0-4046 GCA_036277855.1 Actinomycetota bacterium | reverse complement strand
CGGCAAGCGACGACGAGGAGGCCGTGCTCCGAGCCTTCTTCCGCGACGGTCGCCTGACCGAGTTGCCCGCCAAGGAGTCGAAGCGACGCATCGTGCTCGAGCGGATCGCGCTCGAGTTCGAGCCGGGCGTGGACTACGACGAGGCGACCGTGAACGCCATCGTCGGACGGTTCTCCAGGGACCACGCCGCTCTCCGCCGCTATCTCGTCGACGAGGGATTCCTCGACCGTGATCACGGCCGCTACTGGCGAACCGGCGGACGCGTGGACGTCTAGCCCCGAGCCTCACCGCCGGCCCGACCCGCGTCGGGCCGGGCCCACACGGTCGCTCCGCTAGACTCCGGAAGAACATGGCCAAGACCGAGGATCGTCCACGGCCTACGGTGCGCACGGTCGAGGACCGCATCGAAGAGCTCCGCAAGCGCCGGGGCGCCCTGCTCGACGGGTCCAGGAAGGACGCCGTCCGCAGGCAGCACGAGAAGGGCAAGCTGACGGCACGCGAGCGCGTCGAGCTGCTCGTCGACCGGGACTCGTTCCAGGAGACCGACCCCTTCGCCGTCCACCGTTCGCACGACTTCGGGATCGAACGCAACCGCCCCGCCGGCGACGGCGTGATCACCGGCTACGGGACCGTGGACGGGCGCCGGGTCTTCGTCGCCTCGCAAGACTTCACGGTGTTCGGGGGCTCGCTCGGTGAGATCCACGCGCAGAAGATCTGCAAGGTCCAAGACCTGGCGATGTCGACCGGCGCCCCGTTCATCCAGATCAACGACTCGGGCGGGGCTCGGATCCAGGAGGGCGCCGCGAGCCTCGCCGGTTACGGCTACGTCTTCGAGCGCAACGTGCGCGCCTCGGGCGTGATCCCGCAGATCAGCGTGATCATGGGGCCGTGCGCCGGGGGCGCCGTCTACTCCCCGGCCATCACCGACTTCACGTTCATGGTCCGCGAGACCTCACACATGTTCATCACCGGTCCGGACGTGATCAAGGCCGTGACCGGTGAGGAGGTCACCTTCGAGGAGCTCGGCGGGGCGATGACGCACGCGAGCCGTTCGGGGGTCGCGTCGTTCGTGAGCCAGGACGAGGAGGAGTGCCTCGCGATGGTCCGCCACCTCCTCTCGTACCTCCCGTCGAACAACCTGGAGGACGCGCCCTCGTTCGCGCCGGTCGACGACCCCGATCGCCACGACGAGGGCCTGACGCACGTGATCCCCGATTCGGCCCGGGAGCCGTACGACATGCACGAGGTGATCCGCCGCATCGTGGACGACGGCGACTTCTTCGAGGTCTTCCCGTTCTGGGCGATGAACGTGGTGACCGGGTTCGCCAGGCTGGACGGCCGCGCGGTCGGCGTCGTGGCGAACCAGCCAAAGGTGCTCGCCGGGACGCTCAACATCGACGCGTCCGAGAAGGCCGCTCGGTTCGTTCGGACGTGCGATGCGTTCAACATCCCGATCGTCACGTTCGTCGACGTACCTGGGTTCCTCCCGGGCACCGACCAGGAGTACCAAGGGATCATCCGTCACGGCGCCAAGCTGCTGTACGCGTTCACCGAGGCGACCGTGCCGCGGCTCACCGTCATCACGCGCAAGGCCTACGGGGGCGCCTACCTCGTGATGAACTCGAAGCACCTTCGCGCCGACGTGTCGTTCGCGTGGCCCACCGCCGAAATCGCGGTGATGGGACCCGAGGGAGCGGTGAACGTCGTCTTCCGCAAGCAGATCGAGAAGGCCGAGGACCCGGTCACGGCGCGCGCCGAGCTGATCCAGCAGTAC
The DNA here is from genome assembly GCA_036277855.1 of Actinomycetota bacterium. Lineage (GTDB taxonomy): Bacteria > Actinomycetota > UBA4738 > UBA4738 > HRBIN12 > DASSJM01. The sequence continues at coordinate 2,272 of DASUMC010000150.1, read as the reverse complement.
CAGGACAAGTTCGCGACGCCCTACATCGCCGCCGAACGCGGGTTCATCGACGACGTGATCGAACCCGCCGAGACGCGGCCGCGCCTGATCAAGGCGCTCCGGATGCTCGCGACCAAGCGCGAGACCGTCCCGGCGCGCAAGCACGGGAACATCCCCCTGTGAGCGGGACGCCGAGCGGAGCGGCGAGCCGGCCGTGAGCGACGATCGCCGCTTCGAGCTCCCCGACGACCTCTCCCCCGACGAGGAGCGCGCGATCATCCGAGCGCTCGAACGCTACTTCGCACAGGAGAGCCCACATCCTCACCCCTGGGTCCTCGCCGGACGGATCGACGCGACGGGGTTCGGCGCGTTGCAGGCGAGGCACCACGCGGATGCCCCCTGGCGGCGCTTCGGCGACGTGCCGTTCGCCCGCCGGGGTGTCCCGCCTCAGGCGGGGCGCGGCGACGCGGGGTAGATGACCGCGTCGAAGACCGAGTCCGCGGTCGGCGGACGCGGCGCCGCGCTCGAGGTGTTCAGGGCCGAGGGGTGCTCGGCCCCGAGATCGTGGGGCAACGGACCCGGCGACGCGTACCGCCCGCATGCCCACGGCTTCCACAAGGTGTTGTTCTGCCTCGGCGGCTCGATCACGTTCCACCTCGACGGTGACGACGTCGAGCTCGGGCCGGGCGACCGCCTCGACATCGAGCCCGAGACCGAGCACGCGGCGACGGTCGGGCCGAACGGCTGCTCGTGCGTGGAGGCCTCGCGGTGAGGGTCGCCGCACACGTCGACCAGCTCTTCTTCAACGTGCCGGGTGGTGTCGGGACCTACATTCGGAACCTGGTCCCCGCGCTCGCGGGGCGCGATCCGTCGCTCGAGGTGACGCTCTTCCACGCGCGCTTCGAGTCCCCGCGGCCGCCGGAACCGTGGATGGACGGCTTCGCCGAGGCGGAGGTGCCCGGCTCGATCCGGAGCCTGTACCCGCGGTGGAACCTCACGGCGAGACCCGCGCTCCCGGCTGCGATCCGCTCGGCCGACCTCGTGCACGCGATGAGCGCGTCGGCCGTCCCACCCACCGCCCATGGCCAGCGCCTGGTCGTCACGGTGCACGACCTGGCGTTCGATCGCTACCCGAAGCTGTTCCCGAGGGCGTGGCGAGCGATGTACCGACTCGGTCTGCGGGCGGCCGTCCGGCGCGCGGACGCGATCGTGACGCCGTCGCGCTCGACCGCCGAGGACGTCCTGTCGCGTACCAACATCGACCCGCGCAAGCTGCACGTGGTCCCCGAGGCCGCCGCGTTGCCGGCCAGCCAGGTCGACGTGGGCGAGGCACTGGCGCGCCTGAAGGTTCGAACCCCGTACGTCCTGTTCGTGGGCACGATCGAGCCGAGGAAGAACCTGGTCCGGCTGGTACGCGCGTACCGGCGCGTGGCCGCCACCGGTGTGCCGCACGCGCTGGTGCTCGCCGGTCCGCTCGGCTGGCACCACGAGGGCCTGATGCGCGAGCTTGCGCTCGAGGGCCCGGGCGAGATCGCGATGACCGGCGCGCTCGCACCCGCCGAGCTCGATGCGATCTACCGGGCGGCCGACGCGTTCGTCTACCCGTCCGTGTACGAGGGATTCGGCCTGCCGGTGCTCGAGGCAATGGGCCGGGGGATCCCCGTCGTGGCCTCCACGACGTCCGCCCTCCCCGAGGTCACCGGCGACGCGGCGCTGGGCGTGAACCCGCGTTCGGTGCGGGAGATCGCCGCCGCGATCGCGTCGCTGGTCGGCGATGTCGCCCTGGCCGAACGCCTGGCCGCCGCGGGGCGGTTGCAGGCCGAGCGCTTCTCATGGGACCGGACGGCGAGGATGACGCTCGAGGTCTACGAGCGGGTCCTCGACCCGGCGTGAGCGCGGCTCAGCTCCCGTACTCGTAGAAGCCACGGCCGACCTTCCGGCCGAGAAGCCCTGCCGTGACCATCCGGCGCAGCAGCGGAGGCGGCGCGAACGTCGGCTCCTTGAACTCCTCGAAGAGCACGTCCGCGATGAACAGATGGGTATCGAGCCCGATCAGGTCGATGAGCCGAAGCGGGCCCATCGGGTGGTTGAGGCCGAGGTGGACCGCCGTGTCGATATCCTCGCGCGTCGCGAACCCGTCCTCGAGCATCCTGATCGCGCCGTTCAGGTACGGGATCAGCAGCGCGTTCACGATGAAGCCGGCGCGGTCGCGCGACTCGACGGTCGTCTTGCCGAGCACGACGCCGTAGGCGCGTCCGAACGCCATCGTGTCGTCCGAGCTCGAGATGGCCCT
>DASUMC010000149.1:0-13622 GCA_036277855.1 Actinomycetota bacterium | reverse complement strand
GACCGGGCCCCCATCGTCTAGCGGCCTAGGATTTCGCCCTTTCAAGGCGGCGACACGGGTTCGAATCCCGTTGGGGGCACACAACCGAATAGCACACGCGCCCGTAGAGGAGTCCGGCCGTCCTCACCGCCCTGTCAAGGCGGAGATCGCGGGATCGAAGCCCGTCGGGCGCGCGGGAGAGTCGTCGCCGGCTTCGGCCGGCGTTCGGCTCTTCGAGGCCAGGTAGCTCAGTTGGCAGAGCACGCGGCTGAAAACCGCGGTGTCGGCAGTTCGAATCTGCCCCTGGCCACGCGCCGTATCAGTTCAGGCCCTCGTGCGCCCGGAGCTCGGCCGAGCGCACCAGCACCGACTGGTAGAGGTCGGCCGAGCGCGGGAACTCCTTCTCGGAGAGCGCCCCGAGCGCATCGTGGATGTCGCGAGCGCTGTGGTCGTCGTCCATCTCGTCCCACGTGAGCATCGCGCACAGTCCCCCGTAGTCGAGCTCGAGGATGGAGCTCGGGTCGAACAGCGCGAGCCACTGGTGCATCTCGAGCACGAGCTCGCCGATCGGACCGAGCTCGGACTGGCGAAGCACCGGCACGGCGTCCTCTGCGCGGCGGAGCGCCTTCCGCGTCGTCGTCAGGTACGACAGCCGGTGATGCCCGTCGATCTCCAGGAGCCGCCGCTCGTCGTCGTCGAACAGGACGAACCACCGGACCGGCACGTGCCAGGGGCTGTGCATGATCGTCGACACCTGCCACGGCTCGCGGCGCCGCAGCCGGCGGAGCTCGCGCGTCGCGCGGCGCGCGCTCGCGTCCGTGACGAACATCGACGGGTCGTCGAACACGGCCGCCTCGCGGAACGAGAGGATGCCGGCGAGGACGCGGAGCGTCGTCCGCCACGGGCACACGTGGTACCGGCCCTCGACGACCTTGACGTAGGCGCCGTCCTCGCCGACGGGCACCACGATCCCCGCCCCCGACCAGGTCACCTCCTGCCGGTACCTCGGCGGTCCGAGCCACAGACGCCCGTCGACGATGTGCCGCTCCCAGTGCGCCTGCTCGTGTGGCGGGAACGCCTCGAGCGGCTGGTACACGCGGAGCTCGGCCGACGGGACCACGGCGTTCGAGTGTATATATGCTCCCCTGGCCCCGCTCGCCAGCGCACGCCGGAGGCCGCCCCGCATGACCGAGATCGCGTCCACCGACGCCCCGACCGTCCGGCTCCTCGCGCCCGATGGCACCACGGTCGGCGACGTCGAGGTGGGGCTGTCCGAGGACGAACTCCGCGGGCTCCTGCGGCTGATGATCCGTTGCCGACGGCTGGACCGCGAGTGCTGGGCGCTCCAGCGCCAGGGCGAGCTCACGGTCTACCCGCCGTTCGAGGGCCAGGAGGCAGCACAGGTCGGCAGCGCATTCGCGCTCGGCCCCGACGACTTCGTGTTCCCGTCGTTCCGCGAGCTCGCGGCGGCGGTCGTGCGGGACGTCGACGTGGTCGAGTACCTCCAGTACCACCGCGGGACGTGGCACGGCGGCCCGTACGACCCGATCGCCACGAGGTTCGCGCCGATCTGCGTCCCGGTCGCGACCCAGATCGTGCATGCGGTCGGGTGGGCGATGGGGGCGAGGCTCGACGGGAGCTCCGCCTGCTCCCTGGCGTACTTCGGCGATGGTTCCGCCTCCGAGGGCGACTTCCACGAGGGCGCGAACCTCGCCGCCGTCTTCCGCGCGCCCACGGTCCTGTTCTGCCAGAACAACGGGTGGGCGATCTCGGTCCCCTCGAGCGAGCAGTTCGTCGCGCCGATCGCGGCCCGGGCGGCCGGCTACGGCATGCCGGGGGTTCGGGTCGACGGCAACGACGTCTTGGCGGTGTACGCCGTCACGCGGGACGCGGTCGAACGCGCCCGAGCGGGCGAGGGCCCGACGCTGATCGAGGCGGTCACGTACCGCATCGGTTCGCACTCGACCGCCGACGACGCCGCCCGCTACCGGGACGAGGGGGAGGTCACCGCCTGGCGCGAGCGCGACCCGATCGACCGCTACCGAACGCACCTGCTGGACGTCGGCACGATCGACGACGCGTTCGTCCGGTCCTGCGACGACGAGGCGGAGGCCTGGGTCGCGAGCGTGCGCGCCGACCTCACCGCGCTCGGCGAGCCGCCCGCCGCGGAGATGTTCGACCACGCGTTCGCCGACCCGCCGCCGACACTGCTCCGCCAGCGCGAGGAGCTCCTCGGCGATGGCTGAGCACACGATGGTCGCGGCGCTGAACGCCGCGCTCCGCCATGCGCTCGCCGCCGATCCGCGCACGCTCGTGTTCGGCGAGGACATCGGCGCGCTCGGCGGGGTCTTCCGCGTGACCGAGGGCCTGCAGGCCGAGTTCGGCCGCGAGCGCGTGTTCGACACGCCGATCGCCGAGGCCGGGATCGCCGGGATCTGCGTCGGGCTCGCGATGGCCGGGTGGCGCCCGGTCGCGGAGATGCAGTTCGACGGGTTCTCGTACCCCGCGCTGGATCAGGTGATCAGCCACCTCGCGAAGTACCGCGAACGCACCCGAGGCCGAGTCGGGGTGCCCGCCGTGATCCGCATCCCGTCGTTCGGCGGCATCCGGGGCAAGGAGCATCACGGCGAGAGCCCCGAGACCTACTACGTGCACACCGCCGGGCTGAAGGTCGTGGTGCCGTCGACACCGCTCGACGCGTACCGGTTGCTGCGGCGCTCGATCGAGGACCCGGACCCCGTGATCTTCCTCGAGCCGAAGAGCCGCTACTGGTTCAAGGAAGACGGCGAGCTGACCGTGGAGGGACCGGGCATCGGACGGGCGAGGGTCGTTCGGGAGGGACGCGCCTGCGTCCTGATCGCCTACGGCGCGATGGTCGGCCGGTGCCTCGAGGCCGCGAACGCACTGGCCGAGGGCGGGATCGAGGCCGCCGTCCTCGACCTCCGATCGCTGGTCCCGCTCGACGTCGGAGGGCTCGGCGACGTGGTCCGATCGACCGGACGCGCGGTCGTCGTCCACGAGGCCCCGCTGACGCTCGGGATGGGCGCCGAGATCGTGGCGCGGATCGTCGAGGAGGCGTTCGATCACCTCGAGGCGCCGGTCGCGCGCGTCACCGGACCGGACGTGCCGTATCCGCCCGCGTCCCTCGAACAGCGCTACCTCCCGAGCGTCGAACGGATCTCGAACGCCGTCAGAGCGGTGGTCGCGTACTGATGGCCGAGCGCGTCTTCCCCCTGCCCGATCTCGGCGAGGGTCTCGAGGAGGCGACCGTGAGCGCGTGGCTCGTCGCCGAGGGTGACACGGTCTCCTTGAACCAGCCGTTCGTCGAGATCGAGACGGCCAAGGCGATGGTCGAGGTGCCCGCTCCGTTCGCCGGCCGCGTAGCGCGGCTCCACGTCGCGGCGGGCGAGACGCTGGCCGTCGGGGCGCCGCTTGCGACGTTCGAGGTCGAAGGGGCGGCCGGGGGCACATCGGTCACCGCCGCCCCGGTCACCGCCACGCCGGCCGTCCGCAAACTGGCGAGGGACCTCGGCGTCGACCTTTCGATGGTCTCCGGCTCGGGTCCGGGCGGACGGGTGACGCGCGAGGACGTCGAGTCGCTCGCGCGATCGGGGCTAGCGGCTTCGTACCCGGCGACGCTTCCGGGCGGCGAGCCAGCGACCGCCCGGACGGTCATCTCGAACACATCGAGCGAGGAGATCCCCGTCTCGCCGATCCGGAGGGCGGTCGCCGAACGCCTTTCCGAAGTGGCCGCCATCCCGCAGGTAACCACGTTCCGAACGGTGGAGTGCACGGCGATCGACGCGGTGCGACGGGAGCTCGGCGTCTCCCCACTGCCGGTGTTCGTTCGAGCCCTCTGCGAGGTCGTGAAGGACCACCCGATGCTCAATGCGACGTGGACGGACCAGGCGCTCCTCGTCCACGACAAGGTCAACGTGGGCATCGCGACCGACACGGAACGAGGGCTCGTCGTCCCCGTCGTGATGGACGCGGGATCGCTCGGGATCGGCGAGATCGCCTCCGAGATCGACCGGCTCGCCCGGGCCGCCCGGCAGGGCAGCCTCAAGCCGACGGACACCTCGGGCGAGACGATCGCCGTCACGAACACCGGCAGCTACGGCTCCGAGTTCGGGACGCCGCTGTTGAACCCCGGCCACGCGGTCACGATCGCCCTCGGTGTCATCGCCCCGAAGGCGCTCGTGATCGACGGCGCGGTCGAGGCCCGTCCGGCGTGCACGCTCTCGCTCACGTTCGACCACCGGGTGCTCGACGGCGCGACCGTCGGGCGGGCGTTCGGCGCGCTGGTCGAGCTCCTCGAGTTGCGCGAACGCCTGGACACGCTCCCCCGGTGACCGGTCCGATATCCTCCGGCTCGTGAAGGGCCAGAACCTCGTGACACCGCAGGACCTCGGCAAGCGCGTGTCGTTCCAGTTCGAGCTGCCGAACGGCTACGTCGGCGAGGCGGTGGGCATGCTCGAGCGCTACGACCACGAGGCCGCGACCTACCTGGTCCGGCGCAAGGACGACACCATCGCGCGCGTGCCGGCCCGCGACGTACGGTTCGGCAAGGTCATCGAGCCCTGAGCCCGGCCGGGTCCACCGAGCTGCTCGACGAGCTCCGCGCGCTCGCGGTACGGCTCGCGCACCGGGCGGCGGAGATCCAGCGGGACGGGCGCCGCGAAGGGTTCGCGATCGACCGGAAGTCCGCCGCGGGCGATCTCGTCACCGAGATCGACCGGGCCGCCGAGCGCGCGATCGTCGAGGGTGTTCTCGAAGCGCGGCCGGACGACGCGATCCTCGGCGAGGAAGGGACGGAGCGGGCCGGGCCGTCCGGCGTGCGATGGGTGCTCGACCCGCTCGACGGGACGGCGAGCTACGTGCGTGGGTACCCGGGCTTCGGGGTGTCGATCGGGATCGAGGTCGACGACCGCCCGAGCGTCGGCGTCGTGATCGACGCCCTCGGCCGGACCACGGTAGGCGTGGCCGGCCGCGAGGCCGAACGCGACGGCGTTCGCGTCATGCCGTCGTCGCGAACCGCGCTCGCCGATTCGGTCGTGGCCACGGGGTTCGGCTACGACGCGGCGATGCGGGTCCGCGAGGCCGAGACGCTCGGGCGGCTCATCGATCGCATCGCGGACATACGGCGGAGCGGTTCGGCGGCGATGGATCTGTGCGCGGTGGCCTGCGGCGAGGTCGACGCCTACTACGAGCTCCACCTCGCGCCCTGGGACACGGCCGCCGGCGCGGTGATCGTGGAGACCGCGGGCGCCGTGTTCCGGCAGATCGACCAACCCGACGGCGAGGTGCTCACCGTCGCGGTCCCCACGCGGCTGCTCGAACCGCTGCTCGGGGTGCTCGGGGATGCGGGCCTGACGGTCTGATGCGTCGGGCGTCAGACCGCCCGTTCGACGTCGTGGAGGACGACCAGCAGGTCGTCGACGCTGAACGGCTTGGCCACGAACGCGTCGGCGCCCAGCTCGGCCGCCTTCGCGCGGTCGCGCAGGCTCGAGCGCGCCGAGACCACGATCACGCGGGGACGCTCGGTGGCCGGGATCGACTGCAGCTCCTCGAGGAAGGCCCAGCCGTCCATCACGGGCATCATGATGTCGAGCAGGACAACGCTCGGATGGTGTTCGCGGACCTCGTCCAGCGCCGCCCGTCCGTCGGCCGCCGCGAGCGTCTGGTACCCCTCGGCCTCCAGGGTGAACTGGAGCATCCAGACGACCTGCGGCTCGTCGTCGACGACCAGGACCCGCGACGTGGTCTTCGTGTCCATCATCCTTCGAACGGTATCGGCGTGCGTTCGGCTGGGAGGACATCGGCCTTGCGGCCGGTTTGTGCGGTACCGGCTGGTCTCCCCCGGCCGGGGGAGCCCCGACACGTGGACGACAGGCGGCTAGTCAGTCCGCGCCAGCCCGGCGCCAAGGCCCGGCTCAGGCGCGAACGAGTCCGATCGGGAACGCGTCGGAGCCCGACCTCCGCGCGTGCGCGATCGCGCGCTCGGCCCGGTCGGGCGGGACGACGAGCACCATCCCCACGCCCAGGTTGAAGGTCGAACGCAGGTCGTCCTCGGTCGCGCCGGTCCGGGCGCGCAGCAGCTCGAACACCGGTGCTTCGGGCCACGAGCCCCATGCGACGTCGGCCTCGAGTCCCTCGGGGAGGACGCGCGGGAGGTTCTCGACGATGCCGCCCCCCGTGACGTGCGCGGCGGCGTGCACCACGCCCTCGCGGGCGAGCTCGAGCACGAGGGGCGCGTAGATCGCCGTCGGCTCGAGGAGCTCGTCGACGAGCGGGCGGCGCAACGGCGGCACGACCGCCTCGAGCGCGTAGCGGGCACGGATCAGCAGCGCGTCCCGGATCAGCGAGAAGCCGTTCGCGTGCACCCCCGACGAGGCGAGGCCGATCAGCACGTCTCCGTCCCGAACCCGGTCCGGTCCGAGCCGCCGTTCATCTTCGACGACCCCGACACAGAATCCCGCGAGGTCGAAGGCGTCTTCGGCCATCACGCCCGGGTGCTCCGCCGTCTCGCCGCCCAGCAGCGCGCACCCCGCCCGCCGGCAGCCCTCGGCGACCCCCGCGACGATCGCGGCCACGCGCTCGGGGTCGACCGAGCCCACGGCGAGGTAGTCGAGGAAGAACAGGGGTTCGGCGCCGGTGCAGACGACATCGTCGGCGCACATCGCCACGAGGTCGATCCCGACCGTGTCGAGCCGGCCCGAGCGCCTCGCGATCTCGAGCTTCGTGCCCACCCCGTCCGTCGCGGCAGCGAGGAACCGGCCGTCGCCGATCTCGAACAACCCGGCGAACCCCCCGACGCCCTCGACGAGCTCGGGCCGCGTCGCCCCGCCCCCGAGCTCGCGGATCAGCTCGACCGCCTTGGTCGCCGCCTCCAGGTCGACGCCGGACCGCCGGTACGCCTCCGAGCTCACGACTTGGCCGGGTGCTCGAGCAGGAACTTGCCGGCGCGCTCGGGGATCGGGATCGGGTACTCGCCGTCGAAGCACGCTCGGCAGAACGAGCCTGCGTCCTGCCCGGTGGCCGCGACCATCCCCGCGAGCGACAGGTACCCGAGCGAGTCCGCCCCGACGTAGTCCCTGATCTGCTCGACGGCCAGGTCGGCGGCGATCAGCTCGTGTCGGGTCGACATGTCGATGCCGTAGAAGCACGGCCACCGGATCGGCGGGCAGGTGATGCGGGTGTGCACCTCGGTCGCACCGGCCTCGCGGAGCGCCTGGACGATCTGTCGTGTCGTGGTGCCCCGGACGATCGAGTCGTCGATCACCACGAGGCGCCTTCCGCGCACCGCGTCGGGCATCGGGTTGAGCTTCAGCTTCACGCCGCGTTCGCGCAGCGACTGCGACGGCTGGATGAACGTGCGGCCCACGTATCGGTTCTTCATCAGACCCTCGCCGTAGGGGATCCCGGAGACCTCGGCGTACCCCGACGCGGCGGAATGCGCGGTGTCGGGGACGGGGATCACCAGGTCGCCCTCGGCGGGCGCCTCGAGCGCGAGGCGCCGCCCCAGCTCGCGGCGGACCTCGTGCACCGTCGTGCCTCGGAGCCTCGAGTCCGGGCGCGCGAGGTACACGAACTCGAAGATGCAGAGCGCGTCGCGCTCGGATTGCCCGAACCGCGTGGAGACGACGCCGCGCTGGTCGACGCGCACCAACTCGCCGGGCTCGACGTCGCGCAGGAACGTCGCGCCGACGATGTCGAGCGCGCAGGTCTCGGAGGCGACGCAGAATCCGTTCGGCAGGCGGCCGATCGAGAGCGGACGCAGGCCGTGGGGATCGCGCGCCGCGAACAGGCTCCGCTCGTCCATCACCACGAACGAGAACGCGCCCTCGAGCGTGGGGAGCACGTCGATCAGCGCCGACTCGAGGTCCTCCGACAGGTGCCGGGCGAGGATCGTCGCGACCAGGTCCGAGTCGGTGGTGGCCGCGCCCCCGGCGCCGACCCGCTCGGCGAGCTCGAGCGTGTTCACGAGGTTGCCGTTGTGCCCCAGCGCGAGCGACCGCTGGCCGTCCGTCTTGAAGGCGGGCTGGGCGTTCTCCCACGTGGACGAGCCGGTCGTCGAATAGCGGTTGTGCCCGATCCCGAGGTCGCCGCGGAGCGTCGAGAGCGTCGCCTCGTCGAACACCTGGGAAACGAGCCCCAGCTCCTTGAACACCAGGATGTGCTCTCCGTCGGAGACGGCCATCCCGGCCGCCTCCTGACCCCGGTGCTGCTGGGCGAAGAGCGCGAAGTAGGTCAGCCGCGCGACGTCGTCGCCGGGTGCCCACACCCCGAAGACGCCGCACTCCTCCTTGGGACCGTCGGCACCCAACTCGGCCCGATGCTAGCACCGGCCTGCGAGCCTCCCGGGACGTTCACCCGGCCAGGAGCTTGGGGATCGCCTCCTCGTACACGGCCGCGATCTCGGCCACGGTGGTCTCGAACAGCCCGTCGAACACGACCCCGGGCCCGCCGGTCTCGCCGAGTCGGGTGAACGAGACGCCCGCCTCCGCCGCCGCATCCTCGAGCTCGGTCGCCCGTTCGGGCGCCACCGAGACGACGACCCGCGACGCCGACTCGGAGAACAGGCCGACGTGCCCCGGCAGGTCCCCCGGCAGCGCCACGGCGAAGCCGACGCCGCCGGCGATCGCCGACTCGGCGAGCGTGATCGAGATCCCGCCCTCCGAGCAGTCGTGCGCGCTCTCGAGCAGGTCGGTGCGGGCGACCCCGATCAGCAGCCGGTGGAGCCGGCGTTCGCGTTCGAGATCGAGCGCGGGGGGGCGTCCCGCCACCGAGCCGAGCACCACCTCGGCGAACTCGCTCCCCCCGAGCTCGGCGAAGGTCTCGCCGAGCAGGTAGATCCACGATCCGTTGCCCGTGAACGCGCCCCGGACCGCCAGTCTGTGGTCCTCGATCAGCCCGAGCATGCCGATCACCGGCGTGGGCCAGATCGCGGACGAGCCTGACTCGTTGTAGAAGCTCACGTTCCCGCCGGTCACCGGCGTCTCGAACGTCCGGCAGGCGTCCGCGATCCCTCGCACCGACTGTGCGAATTGCCACATCACCTCGGGCAGCTCGGGGTTGCCGAAGTTCAGGCAGTTCGTGATCGCGAGCGGCGTCGCGCCGGTGCAGGCGACGTTGCGCGCCGCCTCGGCAACCGCGTGCGCGGCGCCCAGGTAGGGATCGAGCGCGCCGAACCGGCCCTTGCCGTCCGTCGACAACGCGAGCGCCTTCAGGGTCCCGTCGATCCGGACGAGCGCCGCGTCCGCCCCGGGCGGCATCACCGTCCCGCCCTGCACGATCGAGTCGTACTGCTCCCAGACCCAGCGCTTGCTCGCGACGTTCGGCGAGCCGAGGACCGCGAGGAACGCCTCGTCGGGCGGCGTGGTCACGGCCGCGAACGTCGGGTCGTCGGCGATCGCGTCCTCGACGTCGACGGGAGCCGCCATCGGGCGCGTGTAGACCGGTCCCTCGTCGACGAGGGACCGGGCGGGGACGTCGGCGATCGCGCCACCCCCGAACGACGCTCGGAGGGCGCCGCCTCGGACGAGCCGGCCGATCACCGCGGTCGAGAGCCCCCACCGCTCGCACACGGCCACCACGTCGCCGAGCCGATCGGGGTGCACGATCGCGAGCATCCGCTCCTGCGACTCGCTGGTCAGGATCTCGAACGCCTCCAGGCCGGGCTCGCGGAGCGGGACCGCGCCCAGGTCGAGCTCGGCGCCGAGCCCGGCCCGGGACGCGGACTCGCTCACGGCGCACGTGATCCCCGCCCCGCCCAGGTCCTGCAGCCCCTCGAGCAGGCCGAGCTCGACGAGCTCGAGCGAGGCCTCGATCAGGAGCTTCTCGGCGAACGGGTCGCCGATCTGCACGCTCGGTCGGCGTTCCTCGGCCCCGTCCTGCAAGGCGGCGGACGCCAGCACCGACACGCCGCCGATGCCGTCGCGACCGGTGGCCGAGCCGAACAGGACGAGCAGCGAGCCCTCGTGGACCTCCCGGTCCGACGTGACGAGCCGCTCGGCCGGCGCCAGGCCGACGCACATCACGTTCACGGTGGGGTTCGCCGTGTGGGCCGGCGCGAACTGCACCTCGCCGCCCACCGTCGGGACGCCGATGCAGTTGCCGTAGCCGCCGATCCCTGCCACCACGCCCTCGAACAGCCATCGATTCCGCTCCTGGTCGAGCGGGCCGAACCGCAACGGGTCGAGCAACGCGATCGGCCGGGCCCCCATCGAGATCACGTCGCGCACGATCCCGCCGACCCCGGTCGCGGCGCCCTGGTAGGGCTCGACCGCCGAGGGATGCGAGTGCGACTCGAGCTTGAACACGGCCGCGATCCCGTCGCCCACGTCGACCGCGCCCGCGTCCTGACCCGGGCCGACGAGCACCGAGCGACCCTCGGTGGGCAGGCCGCGCAGGTGGACCTTCGAGGACTTGTAGGAGCAGTGCTCGGACCACATCACGGCGTACATCGCGAGCTCGTCGCGGTTGGGATCGCGGCCGAGGGCCCAGCGGATCGACCGGAGTTCGTCGTCGGTGAGTCCGAGTTGCCGGTGCAGCGGCTCGGACGCGCTCACGCGGCGGAGACGCGGGCGAGCGAGGACGACAGCAACGAGGCGAACATCGGCTGCCCGCCCGTCGCGCCGACGTCCGGGTCGACCGCGTGCTCGGGGTGCGGCATCAGGCCGACGACGTTGCCCGCCTCGTTGCGGAGCCCCGCGATCCCGTTCGAGGCGCCGTTGGGGTTGTGCGCCTCGTCGGTCGCACCCTCGGGCGAGCAGTATCGGAAGACGACGAGCCCGTCGTGCTCGATCCGATCGAGATCGCCGGCGGACGCGACGAACTGCCCCTCACCGTGCTTGACCGGGACCCGCAGGATCTCCCCCGCGACCAGGTCCGCCGAGAGCGGCGAGACGGAGGTCTCGACGCGGACGTCCACCCATCGGCACACGAAGCGGAGCTGCCGATTCCGGATCAGCGCGCCCGGAAGCAGCCCGGCCTCGCACAGGATCTGGAAGCCGTTGCAGATCCCGACGACGGCGCCGCCGGCCTCGGCGAATCCCCGCACCTCGTTCATGATCGGGGCGAACCGCGCGATGGCGCCGCTCCGCAGGTAGTCGCCGTAGGAGAACCCCCCGGGCAGGATCACCGCGTCGACGCCGCGGAGATCGCGATCCGCGTGCCACAGCCCGACGCCCACCCCGCCCATGACGCGCACCGCGCGCAGCGCGTCTCGGTCGTCCAGCGACCCTGGAAACGTGACGACGCCGATCCTCGGCCGGCGGTCCTCGGTCATGTGACGCTCAACGGCCTACCTGCTCGGCCCGCAGGACCTGGAACTCCTCGATCACCGGGTTCGATAGGAGCCGGGCGGCCATCTCCTGGACCTGCGCCTGCGCGGCATCCTCGCTTTCGGCCTCGATCGTGAGCTCGACATGCCGGCCGACGCGCACGCCGGTCACGTTCGTCCACCCCATGGCCGGCAGCGATCCCTCGACCGCCTTGCCTTGGGGGTCGAGCAGGCCCGGCTTGAGCTGAACCAGGACCTCGAACCGCACGTTCACGCGTGCTCCCGTCGGAGACGCTCGAGCGCGGCAGCATCGCTCCCGGCGTCGCCGCTCGAGGTCACACCGCTCAGGTGCCGGTAGTGGTCGAACGGCGAGGCGGTGACCCGCTCGTAGGCCTCGCGGTACTTGAGCGAGGTGCGTTCGACGACCTCGGCGGGCAGGTCGGGCGCGGGTGGTTCGTGATCCCAGCCGCTGGCGTCCAGCCAGTCGCGGACGAACTGCTTGTCGAACGACGGCTGGGCGCGCCCGGCGCGGTAGCCGTCCGCCGGCCAGAACCGGGACGAGTCCGGGGTCAACACCTCGTCGATCAGGATCAGCTCACCTCCCGCGAACCCGAACTCGAACTTCGTGTCGGCGAGGAGGATCCCTCGTTCCGCGGCGATCTCCGCCCCCCGCTCGTACAGGGCGATCGAGATCTCGCGCAGGCGCTCCGTGAGCCCGCGGCCCACCAGGTCCACCGTCTCGTCGAACGTCAGCGGCAGGTCGTGTCCGGTGGCGGCCTTCGTCGTCGGCGTGAAGATCGGCGCGGGCAGCATCGACGACTCGTCCAGACCCGCGGGCAGCGCGACACCGCACACGTGACCCTCGGCCCGGTACTGCTTCAGCCCCGAACCCGTGAGGTACCCGCGGACCACGCACTCGACGGGGACGACCTCCGCCCTCCTGGCCAGCATCGCCCGGCCGGCGAGCGCCGGCTCGCTGCGGAAGGGCTCGGGGAAGTCCCGGCGGTCGGCGCTCGCGAGGTGGTTGGGGACGACGTCGGTCGTCCGGTCGAGCCAGAACAGCGTGAGTCCGGTCAGGACGCGGCCCTTGTCGGGGATCGGGTCGGGCAGGACCACGTCGAAGGCACTGATGCGATCGGTGGCGACGAGCAGCACCCGCTCGTCGCCGACGTCGTAGATGTCGCGGACCTTTCCCTGTCCGTGCAGCCGGGCGGCGGTGCCGCTCATCCCTCGCGGACCTCGACCTTCTCGAGCCGGTCGAAGACGGCGTCGAGGTTCCGCAGCGCCGCCGCAGGGTCGAACAGCTCGTCGAGCCGGTCGCCGATCCGTTCGCGCACGCGTGCGTCCTCGGCGAGTCGGTCGCGGAAGGACGCGCCCTCATCCCACGCCGCCGCCGCCGCCGTCTGCACGATCGCGTATGCCTCGTCGCGAGCCGACCCCGCGTCCACCAGCGCGAGCAACACGTTCTGCGAGAACGCCAACCCGCCGCCGACGTCCAAGTTCTCTCGCATTCGCTGGGGGAAGACCTCGAGCCCCTCGAGCACCTCGCGCATCTCCGAGAGCATGAAGTGCAGCGCGATCGTCGAGTCGGGCAGGATCACCCGCTCGGCCGACGAATGCGAGATGTCGCGCTCGTGCCACAGCACGGTGTTCTCGAGCGCCGCCTGCAGGTTCCCGCGGATCACCCGGGCGAGCCCCGTCACGCGTTCGCACCGGACCGGGTTCCGCTTGTGGGGCATGGCGCTCGAACCCTTCTGCCCCGTCGTGAACGGCTCCTGCACCTCTCGGACCTCGGTCCGGGCCAGGTGGCGGATCTCGGTCGCGATCACATCGAGCGTCGAGGCGGTGATCGCGAGCGCGCTCATGAGCTCGGCGTGCCGGTCCCGCGCCACGATCTGGCTCGAGGCCTCGGCGGCACGCAGGCCGAGCTTCGCGCACACCTCTTCCTCGACGCGCGGATCGACCTGCGCGTAGGTTCCGACGGCTCCGCTGATCGCGCCGACGCTCACGGTCCCGCGCGCACGCCGCAACCGGTCGCGGTCGCGGTCGAGCTCGAACGCCCAGAGCGCCACCTTGTGACCGAAGCTGGTCGGCTCCGCGACGACACCGTGCGTCCGGCCGGCCATCACGACGTCCCGGTTCGCGAGCGCCATCCGCTTGGCGACGGCGAGCAGCCGTTCGAGCCGTTCGAGCAACAGGTCGCTCGCGTCGCGCAGCTGTAGCGCGAGACCGGTGTCCAGGACGTCGGAGGAGGTCAGCCCGAAGTGCACCCAGCGGCCCGCCGGGCCGACGGACTCGGCGACGACCTGCACGAACGCGGCCACGTCGTGGCGGGTGACGCGCTCGACCCCGGCCACAC
>DASUMC010000148.1:0-6551 GCA_036277855.1 Actinomycetota bacterium | reverse complement strand
GCCCTTCCTTCGGCGATTGATGCGAAGGAGCCTCGCGAGCCTTCAGCGGCTGATCGCGGCGACGTAGGCGCGTAGATCGGGCAGGTGCGCGGAGGGGTGCCTGAACCCGCCGTCCTCGGACCCCAGGAGCGAGCCGATCCGATCGCCGAGCGTCCGATCGTCCGGGTCGAACGGGTACTCGGCGGTCCAGGCCTCGTCGCTGGTCGATCCGATCGCGGCGATCACCCGCCGATGCAGGTCCTCGAACCGCTCCAAGACGTCCGGCGCTGGCGTGTCGAGGAATCGCTCGACACCCTCGGCGTTCACTCGGTCTCCGTTCCCGGGTTCGGTGAACAGATCCTCGACCGCCGGGCGCTCGCCCCGCCCGAACGCGTCGATCACCTCGATCGCGATCTCTTCCCAGATCCCCAGATGCGCCGCGAGGTCCTTGGCCGACCAGTCGCCGCCACCGATCGTCTCCCGGCGAGCGAGAGCGTCCTCGTCGAGCCCTGCCAGCAGGCCCGCGAG
This sequence comes from Actinomycetota bacterium, assembly GCA_036277855.1. GTDB lineage: Bacteria > Actinomycetota > UBA4738 > UBA4738 > HRBIN12 > DASSJM01. The sequence goes on along the minus strand of DASUMC010000148.1, from coordinate 6,044 downwards.
CTCGGCGTGCTGATCCTCGAGCAGGCGGACGGCGTCGTCGCGAGCGGTCACGCGCGCATCGTAGCGGGCGGTTAGCATCGGGCGGAGGCAGGGGAGTCCGGGGAACCGGGCTGAGAGGCCGGCTCGGGTTCGGAGCACGCGGACCGCCGCCGGCGACCCTTGGAACCTGATCCGGGTCACACCGGCGGAGGGAGCAGGAGCGGACGTGGCGCGCGTCGCCGAACGCCTCGAGAGGATCCTCCAGCGCGAGACCCCCGCGTGGGGGATCCGTCCCGTGCCGCCCGAGCGGCGGAACCTCGGCGGTCTCGATCTCGCCGTCCTGTGGTTCGACCTGTCGGTCGGCCTGCTCGTGATGGTCACCGGCGCGCTCCTGGTGCCGGCGCTCGGGACCGGGCGCGCGTTCCTCGCGATCGGGGTCGGCACGCTGATCGGGTGCGTCCCGCTCGCCCTGGTCGGGCTCGCCGGCGAGCGCGAGGGCGTCCCCACGATGGTCCTGCTCCGCCCCGTGCTGGGCGCCCGAGGCTCGTTCCTGCCCACGCTGCTGAACGTCGTGCAGCTCGTCGGGTGGACCGCCGTCGAGTTCTGGGCGATGGGCGAGGTCGCGAACGTCGCCTCGGCGCAGTTGTTCGGGTTCGAGTCGCGGGTGTTCTGGCTCGCCGTGGTGGCCGTCGTGTGCACCGCGCTCGCGATCGGCGGCCCCGTGCTGGTCGTGCGTCGGTGGCTCGAGCGCTTCGGGATCTACGTGCTGCTCGGATCGGCGGTGTGGATCACCGTCGAGGTCCTGCGGGGCTCGGGTGCGATCTGGGGTTCGGCCGGACGGGGCGGGCTCCCGTTCTGGCTCGCCGTGGACCTGGTGATCGTGATGCCGGTCTCGTGGCTCCCGCTCGCCGCGGACTACAACCGCTTCGCCCGACCCGGGTCGCGCGCGACCCTCGGGACGTACGCCGGCTACGCCGCGGGCAACGCCTGGTTCTACGCGCTCGGTGTGCTGCTTGTGCTCGCGACGGGTGCGAGCGCGGACGCACTGGGGATCGGCTCGGCGATCGTGGGTCTGGCCGGCGGCGGCGTCGTGCTGGCGGCGCTGCTGGTCGGGGAGAGCGACAACGCGTTCGCCGACATCTACTCGGCCGCGATCTCGTCGCAGAACGTCGCGAGCAAGGCGCCGCAGCGCGGACTAGCGGTCGCGGTGGGTGCGCTCGGGTTCCTGCTGGCGCTCGCGTTCACCGCCGAACGCTACGAGCAGTTCCTGTTCCTGATCGGGTCGATCTTCGTGCCGCTCACCGCCGTCTTCCTCGCCGACTTCTTCGTGCGCAACCGGGGGCGGTACGGGGAGGCGGCGGTGTTCGAGCCGAGCGGCGTGCGGTGGCTCGCGTTCTTGCCCTGGGTCGTCGGGTTCGTCGTGTACCAATGGTGCGTGCCGACCGGGCCGCGGGGGTGGATCGACGCGGTCGGGCGGGTGTTCGACGCCGTGGGGTTGCCGTTCCCCCTGTTCGGCTCGCGGCTGGGGGCGAGCCTCCCCAGCTTCGCGGTGGCCTTCGCCCTGACGCTGCTGCTGCCCCGGCGGGCTACTCGCCGATCGCGCGCCTCGGCGGCGGGGGCGCGGCGACGAGCAGGACCACGGCGGGGTCGCCGGTCGCGTTCGTGATCGTCAGCTCGGAGCCCGCCGGGACGAGCGTCGTCTCCCACTGCTCGAGGCGCTTGCGAGCCAGGTTCACCTGCACGACGACGCGGCCCGTCACGACGAGCACGAGCGCATCCGAGTCCCGGTCCTCGATCGTCCCGAGCGCTTGGTTCCGCTCGAGACAGACGACCTCGGACCACAGGTGCTCGGACTCGAACAGCTCCTCGTGATGCGGCCCCTCCTCATCGAAGCGCACGAGGTCGCGAAGGTCCCTGGCGTCCACGGCGGCCCAGCCTATCGAGCGGACCCACGTGCCGCCGACGGCGCCGGCCATCCGCCATCGGTAGACTTCCGCGCTGTTCGTCCCCGACCCGTCAAGGAGCCCATCGTGCCCGCGTTCGCCTTCTCGACCGACCGACCCACCGGTCTCGCCGTGGATGTGCTCGTCCTGCCCGTCTTCGAGGGGCCCGAGGCGGGGCCGGGCGTCAAGGACGTGAAGGGGGTCGACCTGCTCGGGCAGTTCTCCGCGACGGGGGCGAAGGGCAAGCTCGGCGAGTCCCTCCTGGTGCCGACCGCAGGCGTCGAGGCACCGGCCGCGAAGGCGGTCCTGCTCGTCGGCGTCGGCCCGAAGGACGCGGCGAGCCCCGACGTATGCCGGCGGGCGATCGGCCGGGTCGCGCGGCAGCTCGCCAGGCGAAAGACGGTCGCCACGACGCTGCCGCAGATCGTCGGCGCGAAGGACCAGATCGAGGCGATCCAGGCGACCGTGGAAGGCGTGCTGCTCGGCTCCTATCGGTTCGACCGGTACAAGTCCAAGGCCGACGACGCGGATCGACGCCTCGGCAGGGTCACGGTCCTGGGCGCCGGCAAGGCCGACGCGAAGGCGACCAGGGAGGCGAAGGAGGCGATCCGCCGCGGCGAGGTGATCGCCGAGTCACAGATGTGGGCCCGCGACCTCGTGAACACGCCCGCGCTCGATCTCCCGCCCGCGGAGCTCGCGAGGGAGGCGCAGGCGATGGCCAAGCAGGTCGGGCTCACCAGCAGGGTGTGGACCGAGGCCGAGCTCAAGAAGGGCGGCTTCGGCGGCGTGCTCGGCGTGGGGCAGGGCAGCGTCCGGCCTCCGCGACTGATCGAGCTCAAGTACTCCGGGGGCGGGAAGGGCTCGCCGATCGCGCTGACCGGAAAGGGCATCGCGTTCGACTCGGGAGGGCTGTCGATCAAGGACGCGACCGGGATGGAGTGGATGAAGGCCGACATGGGCGGCGCGGCGTCCATCCTGGGGACGATGCGAGCGATCGCGTTGCTCAAGCCGAAGATCAACGTGATCGCCGCGATCCCTTCGGCCGAGAACATGCCGAGCGGCTCCGCGATCCGGCCCGGCGACGTGCTCAAGCACCGCGGGGGCACGACGTCCGAGGTCCTGAACACCGACGCCGAGGGCCGGCTGGTCCTGGCGGACTCGCTCGCCTTCCTTGCCGAGAAGAAGCCGAGGGTGATCATCGATACCGCGACGCTGACCGGCGCGTGCATGATCGCCCTCGGGACCGACATCTGGGGTGCGATGGGCAACGACCGCGACCTGATCCGCGATGTGCTCGCCGCCGGCGACGCCGCGGGCGAGCCCGGGTGGGAGCTCCCGATGCACGAGCCCTACCGCAAGCTGATCGACTCGGACGTCGCGGACATCAAGAACATCGGCAAGCGCTACGGCGGGGCGATCACCGCGGCCATGTTCCTGCGCGAGTTCGTGGGCGACGTGCCGTGGGTGCACCTGGACATCGCCGGTCCCTCGTTCGCCGAACGCCCGGGCGACTACTGGCCCAAGGGCGCGACCGGCACCCCGGTGCGCGCCCTCGTGCGGTACGTGCTGACGAAGGCCGGCGACGCGAAGGCCTGACGCGATGGGCGCCGACGTCCTCGGCGCCCGTCGTCCCTAGGGCTTGGCCCCGGTCGCGAACAGGACCTCGCGGAAGTCGTTCACCGGATCGGCGAAGCGTTCGCCGAACTCCACCCGCGCCCGTCGCAGGAACTCCGCGAACGCGGACTCGCCCAGCATGAAGCGCACGAACCGGCCGGTCGCCCACGTGGAGAGTCCTTCCACGTAGTCGTCCAGGGAGTACTGGAACCGGTAGCGGCGCACCTCGGTCCGGACGTGGCGGATGCCCGCCTCCATCAGCGCCTCCTCGAGCGGTAGGCGTCGGCGGAAGCGCTCGCGCCACGGAAGCCGCTCGTCCATCGCGGCCTGGAGGACCTCGGGCGGCACGACCGTCGCAACCAGCTCGAGCCACGTCCTGGCCAGGTCGTCCTCGGCATCGGCCCAGGCCGTCAGTCCCAGCCGGCCTCCGGGGCGCAGGACCCGCTTCATGTCGAACAACGCCGTCTTGTACTTGGTGAAGTGCGCCAGCACGAAGTTCGCGAGCAAGGCGTCGAACGCGCCGTCGCGGAAGGGGAGATCGATCGCGAGCGCGGTCGCGATCGGCAGCGAGCCGTTCAACGATCTCGCGACCTTCAGCATCCCGGGGGCCTCGTCGATCCCCACCACGGTCGCGCCCGATCCGGCGGCGGCGAACGCCGCCACGCCGGTCCCCGTGCCGACGTCGAGCACGTTCCACCCGGCCTCGATCCCCGTGAGCTCGACGAGATCGCGCGCGGGTTCGGCCAGGCGCGGCGCGTGGATCCGCGCGTAGGTCTCCGCCACGCTGTCGTAGGACCTCCAGTCGTCCATGGCCAACCAGCCTACCGGCGATCCGCGCTACGCCAGGCCAGCGTCGTTCCCCACCTTCCGTGGCAACGGGAGGCCGTCGTCCCCCGGGTACGCTCTCGGCGTGTCCGGGCCCGCGGGCGTCACCGCGCTCGTCCTGGCCGAGACCGTCTCGGGCGGGCTCGTGCTGCTGTTCTTCACGCCGCTGTGGACGGAGGTCAGGCGGGGGTTCTTCACCCTCACCGGCGGGGTGTTGTTGGTGCTGTCGTTCGCGACGTGGGGCGCAGCGGCCGCGGGGTCGGTGCCGGCGAGCCAGGCCGGCGTGTGGTCGGTGCGGCTGTCGGCCGCGCTCGCGTTCGTGAACCTCGCCTGGTTCGGCCTGATGTTCGCGAAGCGTCACGCGGCGGCGCGGGTAGCAGGGATCGTCTCGGTCCCCCTCTCGATCGCGATGCTCGGCGCGATGGCCGGGACGGCCGAGGGGTCGTGGGCCGTCGCCTTCCTGCAACTGCTCGCGGGAGCCGCGTTCCTGGGGGCGGTGATCGACGGTCTCCTGCTCGGGCACTGGTACCTGACCGACCGGGGGCTCACGCGCACGCCGATCAATCGCACGACCAACCTGTTGTTCGTCGGGGTGGGGCTCGAGGCGGCGGCGCTGCTGATCGGCGGATTCGGTCCGACCGAGGCGTCGTCGGAGTTCAACCCGCTCCTCACGTCGGCGGGCCTGGCGTCGTGGATCGCGCTCGGGATGGTCGCGGCCACCGGGCTCATCGCCGTGATGATCCGCGCGACCCTGAAGGGCACGAGGTCCTCGGCCGTGCAGTCCGCGACCGGCTTCTTCTACCTGGCCGTGATCACGGCGCTCACCGCGGAGTTCGCCGCCAAGGTAACGTTCCTTCCCTGAGCCATGGATGCCGTCGTGATGATCCTCGGGTTCGTCGCGGAGGTCATCGCCTGGTCGTTGGTCGCCCGCGGCCGGAACGTGTGGACCACCATGACGCCGGTGCTCGCCACGATGGGCGTGGTCGCACTGGTCGTGGGTCCGATCGCCTGGTCGCCCGAGGTGGCGCCCGGCGTTTCGCTGGTGGTCGGGCTCGGGCTGGGCGTGCTGCTGTACGTGGCGACCCGCGTCGCGATGGTGATCATCGCGCGGTGGGGCACGTTCCGGCGGCACGCGCTCGAGATGTATCGCAAGCAGGGCGGGCTCTCGCTCGGGGCCGCGCTCCTGCTCTCGATCGCGCTGTCCGTGCCGGGCGAGGAGCTGTTCTGGCGCGGGTTCTTCCAGGGCCAGCTCGCGTCCTCGCTGGAGGGTCGGACAGCGCTCGCGGCACTCCTCGCCTGGATCGCGTTCGTGCTCGCGAACCTGCCGAGCGCGAACCTGGCGATCGCGGCGGGTGCGCTCGTCGGCGGCGCGGTCTGGGTCGCCCTCGCGTGGTGGACGGGCGGCGTGCTCGCCAGCCTGGCCTGCCACATCGTCTGGACGGGCATGATGGTCGCGTTCCCGGTGCTGCGCGCCCCCGCCGAAACGACGGCGTGAGCGAGGTCGTCCCCGCGCCGATCCGTCGGATCCTGGAGGATGGCGCATTCTGCCACGTGGCGTCCCTCACCCCGACCGGCCCGCACGTGACGCCGATGGTGTTCGCCTCGGCCGCCGGCCGGGTGTGGGTGACGACGTCCAGGGGTTCGGTCAAGGCTCGGGCGTGGCGACGCGATCCGGTGGTGGCG
>DASUMC010000147.1:0-10657 GCA_036277855.1 Actinomycetota bacterium | reverse complement strand
GCCCCGCACCTTCTCCACGCCCGAGAGCGCCTCGCGCAGGTCCTTCAGCCACTCGTCTTGCCTCTGCGCGACCAGGCGCACGCACCACGCGAGCGCATGGCTTCGCGAACGCGCGACGCCCCCCTCCACGAGCGTGTCGAGTACCCTTCGCTCGTCCAGGCGGAGCCGCGTCATCGCCGGCACGCTCACCGTGGTGAACAGCTTGCGGAGGTCGCCGCAGGACGCGCCCCACGAGACGCGCCGGCCGAACCGATGCTGGGCCTCCTGAGCGATCCGCATCCGGTGTTCGCGTGTGTCCTCGCGGAACCCGTCGATGCGCGCGACGCGCGCCGAGGCCGCGACCTCGGCGGTGGCATCCGACGGGAGTTCGGGGTCCGAGAGCGTCCCGACCACCAGGATCTCGTCCCGATCGGAGAGGACCTCGGGGGTTCCGGCGAACCAGTCGGCCGGGATCCTGCCGGCGAACCAGCCGCTCAGCTCATCCATCGAGGCGGTGCTGTGACGATTCATGGGGAGAGATTACACCATTACAGGTAATCGTCAAGTCACTCAGTCCGGCGGTCTGAGGGATGCGTTCGACGGCCTCGTGACGAGATGGAAGGATGACGCGACCCGTGCCCGAGCGATGGACGCTCATGAATGACTCGGAGACCAAGAATCGCTGGCCTGTGACAGGGCTCCTTGTTCTTCCCGGAGGGGTTCTTCTCGGCATCGGTTCCTTCCTCGTTTGGGCGACAGTGTCTGGAGGTGGTCAACCCGTCACGGCCAGAGGGGTCGACGCTTCGCTTGGATTCATGACGTTAGCGGCAGGCCTCGTCGCGCTTGGGGTGGGGATCGTGATGATGATGAGGTGGGTCCCGCCGCCGGAACTGGCCGGCACACTGGCGGCTTTCGCCATATTCGTCGGGGTCGTCGGATGTGGGATCGGCATATATGGGGCACTGACCACCCAGGACAGCATTCTCGATGCAGCTGCCGAGAAGCTTGCCCCGAGCTTCGGCTCGACAGCGCGGGCCCGGGCGTTGCTCGACCAGGCCGTCGACGCCGGGCGAATCAGCTTCTCCGTCGGCATCGGCGTCTACATCGTGATCGCCGGTGGCGTTCTTGCCCTCGCGGGAGGTATCGCGGGGCATCGTCGTTTGGGCGCGGACCAGGCGGCTCTCACCGGGACGCTCCCGGCAACCCCGCCTCAGCTCCCCGCTGGGACGGTGTACGGCGACGTTCCCCCCGCTCGGTTGCCCCGTGGGTCCGATCCTCAAGCCGACGTGGGTGCCTCCTGAGCACGATGGAAGGTCGATCCGTTCTGGCCGGGGCGCTGGCCCTCTCGGGCGGTGTGTTGGCGATCGTCGGTTCCTTCCTGGACTGGGCCGAGGTCTCCGCGGGAACGCTCACCGTGCAGCCGAAGGGCTTTGACGGCTGGGAGGGCAAGGCGGCGATCGTCTCCGGTGTGGTGATGGTCGCCGCCGGGATCCGTGTCCTCGCCGGATCCCACCAGGCGATGGCTCGTCTGCGGCCGAGCGCCGCGATCGGCGGTCTCGTGGCGCTCGGTGTCGGTCTCTATACGACCCTCACGATCCGCGACCAGCTCATCGAGGCCCTTGCGAGGGAGGTTCCCAGAGCCGATGTCGAACGCGCGCTGGACAGCGGCCTGCTCGAGCTCACGATCGGGATCGGCCTGTACCTGGTGATCGCAGGGGGCTTCCAGGGCGTCGTCGCGGCGCTGATCTCGCTGGGCTCCCGGGACGAGCCGGTCGCCACGTCCGGGTCCGGGCTCCGTGGCTGGTCGAGCCTCGGTGATGGGGCCGACGGCCCCGCACCGACCCTGCCCGCGGTCCCCGACCTGCCCGCGCCGCCATCGGGCCGCGTCCCGAACGAGGGCGGCGAGCCACCGGGGTGAACACCCGGGAGCACCGGATCGACACGCGGGACCGCCGCGTGGTCGACGTCACCGACCTGGTCCAGACGTTCTGTGCGTCGGTCGGCGTGGACGGGCTCGTCAACGTCTTCGTGCCGCACGCGACCGCGGGCGTCGCCCTCATGGAGACGGGTTCGGGCTCCGAGGCGGACCTCGAGGAGTTCCTCGAGCGCATCCTGCCCCGCGACGACCGCTACCGGCACCGGCACGGCTCGGTCGGCCACGGCGGCGACCATCTCCTGCCCGTCGTCGTGTCGCCCTCGCTGATGATCCCCGTGGACGCGGGCCGGCTCGCGCTCGGCACCTGGCAGCGGGTCGTGGTGGTGGACCCGAACCGCGAGAACGATCAGCGTCGCCTGCGCCTCACCTTCGTCCCCGGATGAACACGGTGCGTCGAGGCCGGTCCTACAGGTAGAGGCCCGGCTGCCGCTCCTTGCCGTTCGGCGAGGACGACACCGCCTGCACGTCGCGCTCGCGGAGCAGGAGGCAGTCCCGTCCGTCCAGCTCGACCTCGAGACCGGCCTGTGGCAGGTACAGGATCCGATCCCCCGCCTTCGCCGAGCGGACGTCCGGTCCGACCAGGAGCACCTCGCCCCACACGCAGCGCTTCGGGGCCGGCGCGGCGGTCGCCGGGATCAGCAACCCGCTCCTGGACGTCCGTTCGCCGCTCTCCGGGTTCTCCACGACGATCCGGTCTCCGGTCAGACGGATGTCCTCCGTCTTGGCCGAGGGGGTCCGTTTCCTGTGGGGTTTCGAGGTGCGGCCCTTCGGGGATCTCGCGGCCTCGGGCATGGCAGCGATTGTAGCCAGGACCACGCGGCGGGAGGCCGAGCGTCGGTGCGGGTACCATCCTCGCCCGATGAAGGCGTCAAGGAAGGCGAAGGATGTCCTCAGCGATGCCGTCGCGACGCTCAAGGCGTCCACGGCGATCGATCATTGGCAGCGCGATCGCGAGGAGATCGAGGCCGAAGAGCTGCTCGCCTACGCGCTCGGCGTGGACAGCGTCGTCCCGAACGACGAGGTCCCAGCGAACGTCCGCCGACGCTTCGACCGGATGATCGTACGTCGGGCGTCGGGCGAGCCCGTGCAGCTCATCACGGGGCAGGCCATCTTCCGAGGGCTGCAGATCGCGGCGCGGCCCGGGGTGTTCGTGCCACGGGACTCGACCGAATACCTCGCGGAGCAGGCGGTGCGGAGGCTCCGCGGACGCCGGCGCCCGGTCGCCGTCGACCTCGCGACCGGTGGCGGGACCGTGGCCCTGGCGATCGCGAACGAGGTGCCGGGGGTCCGGGTGTTCGGCACCGACATCTCGCTCACGGCCGTCCGGGTCGCCAGGGAGAACGCCGAGCTCCTCCGCCTGCGAGCGACGTTCGCGAGGGGCGACCTGTTCGGCGGCCTGCCGAGCGAGCTGAAGGGGCGGGTGGACGTGATCACCCTGCACCCGCCGTACGTCGCTCGCGACGAGCTGCGCGAGCTCCCGGAGGAGATCCGGCGCTTCGAGCCCGTGCATACGCTCACCGACCGCAGCGCGGACGGACTCGGGCTCGTCGGGCGGACCGCGTCCGAAGGCCCGCGGTGGCTGAAACCCGGCGGCTGGTTGCTGGTCGAGGTGAGCCCCGACCGCGCGAGAGCCGCCGCGTTCGTGTTGCGGCGGAACGGTTTCGGAGAGGTGCGGAGCACGATGGACCGCGGCTTCAAGGTGACGCGCGTGCTGGTCGGTCGTTGGCACGGATGAGCGACGCCCGGCGCATCCCCTACGGAGCATGGCCGTCGCCGATCACGGCTGATCGCGCCGCGGCGGGCTCGGTCGGGTTGAGCGAGACGCGCGCGATCGGCGACGCGACGACGTGGCTCGAGCGTCGGCCGCGGGAAGGGGGCCGTTCCGTCGTCGTGCGTTCGGACGTCGGCGCGGAGCCCGTGGACGTGACGCCGCCGGGCGTGTCCGTCCGCACCCTGGTCCACGAGTACGGCGGCGGTTCGTACGCGGTTGCCGGCGCGACCACGTACTTCGTGAACCTCGAGGACCAGCGCCTGTACCGGCAGGAGCTCGACGGATCGCCGACCGCGATCACCCCCGAACCGGCGACCCATCGAGGGCTGCGGTACGCCGACATGACCGTATCGCCGGACGGCCGGTGGATCGCGTCGGTCCACGAACGCCACCGGGACGAAGGCATGCCGGTGAACGAGCTCGTCGTGATCGCCGCCGACGGCTCCGCGATGTCGACGCTCGCGTCCGGACGCGACTTCTACGCCTTCCCGCGCTGGTCGCCCGACGGCGCGCGCATCGCGTTCATCGCGTGGGACTTCCCGCGGATGCCCTGGGACGGGACCGAGCTCCTGGTGATCGATGTCGCGTCGGACGGGTCGTCCGGGCCGTCGCGCGAGGTCGCTGGGGGCGAGCGGGAGTCGATCTTCCAGCCTGCCTGGGGCCCCGACGGTTCGTTGACCTTCGTCTCGGATCGCACGGACTGGTGGAACCTCTACCGGGAGGATGCCGACGGCGAGCTGACGAACCTGACGCCGATGGCCGCAGAGTTCGCCGTGCCGATGTGGATCTTCGGGTACTCGTCGTACGACTTCCTCTTCGACGGGAGGATCGTGTGCACGTACCGTGAGCGAGGCGTCCATCACCTCGCGCTGCTCGATCCGACCACGCGAGAGCTCCTCGATCTCGACCTGCCGTTCGTGACCTTCGACCCGGCGGTGAGCGTCTCGGGGCAGCGAGTGGCCCTCATCGCCGGCGGTCCGACCACGCCGACGCAGGTCGTCTCGCTCGATCTGTCGACGCGCGCGGTCGAGGTCCTGCGCGAAAGCGACGTCGTGGACTTCGACACCGGGTACCTGTCCGTGCCCGAGCCGATCGAGTTCCCGACCACGAACGCGCAGACCGCGTTCGCGCACTACTACCCTCCGAGGAATTCGACGGCCGTGGCCCCCGACGGGGAGCGTCCGCCGTTGCTCGTCAACGTCCACGGTGGACCGACGTCGGAGGCGGACCCCGAGCTGCACCTCGAGATCCAGTTCTTCACCAGCCGTGGGTTCGCCTACGCCGAGGTGAACTACCGGGGGAGCACCGGCTACGGCCGCGGCTACCGCGAAAGCCTGTACGGGCGGTGGGGCGTCGTCGACGTGGACGACGCCGTGGCGGCCGCCCGGCACCTGGTCGATCGCGGTCTCGCCGACCCCGGCCGTCTGGTCATCTCCGGTGGGAGCGCCGGTGGGTGGACGACGCTCTGCGCGCTCACCTTTCGGGACGTGTTCGCGACGGGAACGAGCTACTACGGTGTGTCGGATCTCGAGCCGTTCGCCAGGACCACGCACAAGTTCGAGTCGAAGTACCTCGACCTCCTGGTCGGCCCGTGGCCGAAGGCGGCCGACCTGTGGGCCGAACGCTCACCCGTCCGCCACGCCGAGCTCCTGTCCAGCCCGCTCCTGATCCTCCAGGGCGACGAGGACGAGGTCGTCCCGCCGTCCCAGGCGGAGGTCATCGTCCGGGCGCTCGAGAGCCGGGGGCTGCCGTACGCGTACCTCCTGTTCGAGGGCGAGCAGCACGGCTTCCGCAAGATGGAGAGCATCTCGCGGGGACTGTCGGCCGAGCTCACCTTCTACGGGAAGATCCTGGGGTTCGAGCCCGCCGATCGTCTCCCGCCGCTGGAGATCGTGAACCTGCCGTCCGGAGGGAACTGATCGTTGCGGGCGCCCGGCGATCGGTCGCGAGGTTCGCGTGTGCGAGAGGGGGCGCGGGGGGCCCGGTCGAGGACCCGACCCCCCGCTCTCGAGAGGGGGCGCGTGCCTCTCGTGGCGGATGGAACCTATCTCGGGCCCGTGAAGACCGGGCGGCACGTGGATGACCGGGCCGTGAACGCTTAGTGCTTGATCGGCCAGGTGGCGGCCGCCAGGGCGGCACGACCGATGCGGCGGGTGACGCTCCGCGACTCCGCGGCCTTGCTCCTGCGGGTCGACCGGGCGAGGCGCTCGGCCTCGGCCTCTCGAACGCGGTCGCCGATCTGGTGTCGAGCCATCTCTCCGCTCAGCATCTCCGCACCTCCTCCGGGATCCTCGGTGGGGACCTCTTCCCGAACCCGCGGGAACCGTACGTCCGGCTCGCGGAACGGGTCGGTGATGCCGCGCACGACCGAAGGGTGATCTGCGTCACGTTGCGCCTCGGGGCACGTTGCGCCTCGACGCCGCGGGGTCGAAGATGCGCTCCGTGATCCGCCGACGTGCCGTGGTTGCGCAGCTGCTCGTGGCAGCCCTGGTCGTGGTCCTCGCGGAGCGCCCCGCCTCGGCGCAGTCCGTGGCGCCGAGCCCGACGCGCGGTCCGAGCGTGAACGGGGAGGTGACGGGCGCCCTCGCGGCGGGCTCGACGCTGACGATCCGTATCGACGGGACGATGCCGGGCGGCTGGGAGGCGCTCCACCTCCTCGAGGCAACGATCACATCGGGGAACCTGAAGCTCGATCGGTTGCGGTTCGACATCGAGGACAACAAGCTGACGGTCGGTGACCAGGACCTGATCGTCGGCACCGGCGCGACCGCCACGAGCGAGTACCTGCGCGTGAACGGCGCCGACGTCATCGTGACCACCGGAGGCGCCAATATCTCCTTCGAGGTTGATGCGAAGGTGGTGAAGACGATCCCCGGGGACGCGCGTTTCGTCCTCGGCGTCGTCGACGACCTCGGCGGGTCGGCCCAGGTCACGCGGTCGCTGGCGGCGCCCGAGGGCGGCGGGATCACCTGGGCGACCGTGCTCGCGCTCATCGCGGCCGCCCTGTTCATCGGTGGCTTCATCGGCAACCTGGTTGCGTCCAAGCGCCGAGTGCCGGCCCGGCCGTCGGTGTACGCCACGGTCCAGCACCGACTCGAGATGGAGCGCGCAAGCAGGACCACCGAACCTTGACCGGTCCCGATGTCTACGGGCTCGTCTCCGACCGCGCGGCGGCTGACGGGCATGCCGATTCCGGTCTATGGGATCGCCTGTCGGACCTGCTGGATCCGACGCGATACAGACCGAAGCTTGCGGAGTACGTCGAGATCCGCGAGTTCCCGCTGAAGTGGGGCAACGACTACGTGATGGTCGCGAACACGCGCGACCTGTTGCATTACCGACTGCCCGCGAGCGAGCTCCCGCTCCTGCGGAAGATGGACGGATCGCGCTCGGTGAAGGAGCTCGTGCTCGATGAGTTCGAGGCGTCGGGTGACCTCGACCCCGATGCCGTCATCGACCTGGTGCGCACGCTCTACGAGGGGAACTTCCTCGATCAGCGGTACCGCGATGTCGACGCGCTCGTCACGCGCGCCCTGGATCCAGTGACCGAACGGCGGCGCAGGGCCAGGACCTTCGCGAAGACGCTGACGATCGAGTGGTCCGATGCGAACAGGGTCGTCCAGTGGCTGTACGACCACGGGTTGCGGTACGCGTTCAGCAAGGCCGCCGTCGCGGTGGAGGTGTTCGTCGCGATCGTGGGCGTGGTGATCTTCGCGAGCTTGGTCGTATCCGGTGACTTCACGATCGGCGGCCCGTCGCTGGCCGCGAGCTTCATCGTGCTCTGGCTGCTCGACTACTTCTCCGTCTTCATCCACGAGCTCGGCCACGCCCTGGTCGTGGTGCGGAACGGGCGGCGGATCAAGAGCGCCGGCTTCATGATCTACTTCGGCTCTCCCGCGTTCTTCGTGGACGGCTCGGACGGTCTCATGATGGACCGACGTCAGCAGATCCTGTCGTCGTTCGCCGGACCGTTCGCCGAGATGATCCTGGCATCCCTCTGCACCCTCATCGTCTGGTGGTTCCCCGAATGGTTCCTGGCGCGCACGTTGTTCACCGCGGCGGCGTTGAACTACTACCTGATCCTGATGAACCTGATCCCGCTCCTCGAGCTCGACGGCTACTTCATCCTTGCCGATGTGATCCAGGTGCCCGACCTTCGCCCCCGATCGCTCGCGTTCATGCGCGATGATCTGTTCCGGAAGATCCGGCATCGGGAGCACTTCACCAAGCAGGACGTCGGACTCGCCCTGTACGGGACCCTCGGGGTCGCCTTCACCATCTTCGCGCTCTATAGCTCCTATCGCTACTGGAAGACCCTGTTCGGTCCGCTCGTCACGCGGCTGTGGGACGGTGGGGCGTACACACGGATCCTGCTCATCGCCCTCGCGGTGATCGTGATCGGTCCGGTCGTGCGGGGCCTGATCTCGCTGCTGCGTTCGATCGCGCGCCGGGTCCGCGCGGTTGCGCGGCGGGTCAGGTTCCGGCTCGAGACGCGTTGGCGGGTGGAGGCCGCAGAGCTGATCGATGCCCTCCCGATCTTCGAGGATGTGCCGGTCGAGGTCTTGAACGAGATCGGGGGCCGGGTCCGGCTTCGGACCCTCGCGACGAACCAGCCCGTGTTCCGCCAGGGGGACCGGCCGACGGCCTTCTACGTCGTCCGGAACGGGATCCTCGAGGTCGTGGAGGAGGATCCGGAGACCGGGGATGAGCATCAGATCCGCACCCTGGTCCGCGGTGAATCGTTCGGCGAACTCGGGCTGCTGATGGATTCGCCGCGGGCGGCGACGATCCGGGCCGTGGAGGAGGCGGAGGTTTTCGAGATCGACCAGGGGACGTTCGATCGCCTGCTCGCGGACACGATCCACGTGCCGGACTTCGAGCCGACCCTGCAACAGCTCGCCGAGCTCAGGCAGCAGCCCTGCTTCGCACACCTGGGGACGGAACAGCTCGTCGAGCTCCGTCGTCGCGGGGAATGGATGGTCGTCGGAGCCGGCCGCTCCGTCGTGCAGCAGGGAGAGGAGGGGGACTCCTTCTACGCCGTCTCGTCCGGCCGGTTCGACATCGTGACCGACGGCGAGCTCAAGCAGACGATCGGGCCGGGCGCGTACTTCGGCGAGATCGCCTTGCTCCTGGACGTGCCGCGAACGGCGAGCGTGATCGCCCGGACGCCTGCCAGGGTCTTCCGACTCGATCGCGAGGGGTTCGATCAGCTGTTGGCCGGGTCGTTCCGGCGGGGCACGCTCGACCCGACGCTCCCGGTGACGCAGACGATGACGCACTGACGACGGAGAGGATCCGATGGACTGCTGGCATTGCAAGAGGACGGCGGTGGGGACCTGCCGCTTCTGTGGGCGGGGGATCTGCGAGGATCATGTCCAGACGCACCCGTACATCCTCGAGCTGTTTCGGAGTCAGGAGGAGACCCGAGCGCTCGTCGTGGAGGACGCCCTCTACTGCGGCGCCTGTACCCCTCGTCCCGATCCCCTCGATCTCCCGGAGCTCGACTGACATGTGACGTGCGTCACATCCCAAGCTGTGACCGATGTCACATGCAATGACGTGACGCGCGACACACGAGGAAGGTGACGAGGGGAGCGAGGATGCGTCCATGAAGGACGAGGCCCCCGGGCCCTGGAACGTAGAGGAGGTGATCCCCACCGTGGCGGACAAGAAGATCTCTCCCAAGGCGCCAACGGGTTCGAGCGCGAAGAAGTCCGGCGCGCAGGCCGCGACCCGCGTGCAGAAGGTCCAGAAGGTCCAGAAGGTGCAGAAGGTCCAGAGGAAGCAGAAGAAGCAGCATTAGGGAACAGCTCCAGGCGTTCGAGGACCCGGGTCGCTTTCGCGGCCCGGGTTCGTGCTGCATCCTGGAGACCTGAGGGGGGAGTTTGACTACGCTTGCGACCGTGGTGGCGACCGAGGTCAGCGACGCACTGCTGGAGGGCATGGCCCGAACGCCGTTGTTCGAGGGGGCCTCGGAGGACACGATCTCGCGCCTGGCGGCCCAGGGTGTGTTGCGGAGGTTCCGGCGGGGGACCTATCTCTTCCATCAGGGCGACGACGCCCCCGACGTCTACTTCCTCGTGAGCGGTCGCGTCGAGATCAGCTCACTCTCGTCGAACGGGCACCGCCAGCTCCACACGACCCTCGACGTGCCGCAGTTCTTCGGGGAGCTCGGCGTGCTGGGGGATCAGCCTCGATCCGCCGCCGCCCTGGCCCTGGAGGACTCGGAGGTGTGGCGAGCGGGTGGGCCGGTACTCCTGGACTTCCTGATCGAGGAGCCGACGGCGGCGCGTGCGCTGCTCCGGGCGCTCGCCCGGCAGGTGTTGTCGCAGGAGGCGTTCGTCGAGGACCTGCTGTACCTGGACCTGAAGGGCCGGGTCGCCAAGCGCCTCCTGCAGCTCGTCTCCCCATCGCTTGACGAGCTGCCCCCGGACGGTGCCGTGGTGCCGTCGATCGTGACGCACGCCGACCTTGCGAGCCTGTGCGGCGGGAGCCGGGAGAACGTCACGAGGATCATGTCCGACTTCCAGCGCCGGGGCATCGTCGAGCGAGACGGCAAGCGTTTCGTGCTCGTGAAGATCTCCGGGCTCGCCAAGCTCGCCGGCCTGTGAGCCGGTGACCTACCGCAGCTTCCGTCGCCGGATGAGCGAGGCGACCGCCGCCCACGACTGGATGGAAGGGCTCGCCTTCGTGCTGGGCCTGGCCTTTCTCGCCCTCGCCGTCCTGTGCGTGTGGGGGATCGTCACCGCGATCGCGAACGTCGGCGACGCGGAGGCGCCGCCCGGCGAGCCCGTCACGGTCGGCTTCCTCGAGGTGACCCGCGGCTTCGCGATGGTGCTGTTCGCGCTCTTCGGTTTCGTCGCGTTCGGCGTCGGGTGGTTCCTCGCCGGCGACACCGTGAAGCGATGGTTCACCCGCGGCGGGGCGCGAGCCAAGGACCGGAGCTGAGCGGACGGCTCAGCCGCCGATCG
>DASUMC010000146.1:0-2876 GCA_036277855.1 Actinomycetota bacterium | reverse complement strand
CAACCGGGAGACGCTCGAGGTTCGGTACAAGCATCGGTCGATCGCCGACGTGCTCGAGATGAGCGTGGACGAGGCGCTCGAGTTCTTCCAGAACATCCCGGTCATCAAGCGCCACCTCCAGACGCTGTCGGACGTCGGGCTCGGCTACGTGAAGCTCGGGCAGCCGGCGCCCACGCTCTCGGGCGGCGAGGCGCAGCGGATCAAACTCTCGTCCGAGCTTCAGAAGCGCGCGACCGGAAGCACCCTGTATATCCTGGACGAACCGACGACGGGTCTGCACT
Organism: Actinomycetota bacterium; assembly: GCA_036277855.1. Taxonomy (GTDB): domain Bacteria; phylum Actinomycetota; class UBA4738; order UBA4738; family HRBIN12; genus DASSJM01. The sequence goes on along the minus strand of DASUMC010000146.1, from coordinate 2,595 downwards.
TCGAGGACATCCGCAAGCTTCTATCCGTGCTGCAGCGGCTGGTCGCCCAGGGCAACACGGTGATCGTGATCGAGCACAACCTGGACGTCGTGAAGACGGCCGACTGGATCGTCGATCTCGGTCCCGAGGGTGGAGACGCGGGGGGCGAGGTCGTCGTGACCGGCACCCCCGAGACGGTTGCGGCGCACCCGACCTCGCACACGGGGCGGTTCCTCGCGGAGGTGCTGGGCACGCTCCCGCTCGAACCGGTGAGCGCGTCGCGAGAGGCCTGACGGCGTCGGGCGATGCTCAGCTCCGCCCCCGTCACCTTGCTAGGATTGCGCCCGCTCATGCCCCAGGCCCTCCGACGGAAGTTGCTGCCGCTGGCCTTCGTGCTCGCCCTGGGCGCCGCGGCCTGCGCCGAACCTCCGACCGCGACCGTGAACCTCGGGTCCGGGGTCCGATTCCTCCCCGAGGTCGCCGACTCGCTGAACGACGCCGGCCTCTATCCCTCGATCGTGACGAACCCGGACGGCCTCCCCGTCGTCGCGTATTTCGGGTTCGAGGAGAAGCTCGAGCCGGGCGAGGTGCCGATCACCCGACCGGTGGGTTCCCCGTCGATCCCGGGGATCCTCCTCGCGACGGTGAGCGAGCAGGGGTTCTGGACGCGGGGAGCCATCGCAATGGCGCAGGAGATCCCCAACGTGCCGATCGCGTTCGACCCCGCGTTCGAGCCGTCGGTCGCCAACCTGACCCCCGACAAGGTCACCGGGCTCGCGATGGTCGCCGACGGCGACACGTACCACGCGGTCTGGGGTTCGGACGCGGGGGTGTACTACGCGACCGGTTCGCTCGACCCCGCCACCACCACGCAGGCCGTCGTCACGCAGGTGACAAAGACGCCCGGGTACGGCCTGTCGATCGGTGTCGCCGGCGGGAACCCGGCGATCGCCTTCTACACGTCGACCTCGTCCAACGCCAAGGTGCAGCTCGCGACGCCGAACGGCGACACCTGGTCGGACGACACGATCGCCGAGGGCGCGGGGTGTGAGACGTGCCGCACCGCGGTGATCGGGGGCGAACGGCCGACGGTCGCCTATTCGATAGGCGGGGCGGGCGTCGAGGTGGCGTCGAACGACGGGGAGAACGGGTTCGTGAGCTTCGAGGTCTCATCCACCGGCGGCCAGGGGCTGTCGGGGGTCGCGACGGACGGAGGCCTCGCGCTCTCGTACTACGACGCCGCGAACGGCCAGGTGACGATCGCGACCCGGAACGGCGACGGGACGGTCGACACTGCGGCAGCGGCCGAGATCCCGGAGGGCAGCGCCGATGGACCCGGTGCCGGTACCGGGATCGCGCTCGGCTCCGATGGTTCGGTCGACGTCGCGTGGTGGGACGCCGACGAGGGTGTTCGGTTCGCGACGGGCGACCCGGGTTCGCTGAAGACGGTCGACATGGGGACCTCGACCGTGGACGGAGCGTTCCCGTCGATCACCGTGAACGAGGACGGCTCGGTCAGCTACCTCGCCTGGTACGCGACCACGGAGGCGGACCTGCTCGTCGGCGGGTACGGGGCGTTCGAGGACGTTCCGTTCGCCGAGCCCAGCCCCACGCCGACCGGGCCGATCACCTCGCCGTCGGCTCCGCCCAGCGAGTGCACCCTTCTCCAGGGCGGCACGGTGACCGTGGTCGCGCAGGGTATCGCGTTCACCGAGGGCGACTGCATCCAGGCAGCCGCCGGCGAGGCGTTCTCGATCGAGTTCGACAACCGCGACGAGAGCACGCAGCACAACATCGAGATCTTCAGCGGCGAGGAACCGACAGGCGACACCGTCTTCTCCGGCGATCTCGTGACCGGTCCGGACCAGGCGACGTATGACGTCCCGGCCCTGGACGCAGGCACCCACGCGTTCAACTGCGTGGTCCACCCGACGACGATGATCGGCTCGATCGAGGTTGCCGAGGGTGGTGGCGGCGGTGGCGGCGGCCAGGGTGGCGGCGGTGGTGGCCAAAGCGGAGGCGGCGGTGGTGGCCAAGGTGGCGGAGGCGGGGCCGCGACCGTGAACGTGACGGCCTCGGGGATCGCGTTCGACACCTCCACGATCGACCTGCCGGCGAACCAACCGAGCACGATCCACTTCGTCAACGACGACAACGCCACCCAGCACAACATCGCGATCTACCCGAGCGCCGACGACCTCGCGAATCCGCTGTTCCGCGGCGAGCTGCTGACCGGCCCCGGCGAGATCGACTACGCGGTGGACCCGCTCGAGGCCGGGGAGTACTACTTCCACTGTGACGTCCATCCGACGATGAGCGGGGCGGTGAACGTCTCCTAGGCAACCGAGAGGCGTCCAACCGGGTTCCCGCAGGTTGCCGCGCTACGATGGGTCGCGTGAGCCTCCCGCGACCCGATGCCTCGTCGATCCCCGACAGCCCGGGCGCGTACCTGTTCCGAGACGACGACGGGCGGGTCGTCTACGTCGGCAAGGCCAGGTCCCTGCGCAAGCGGCTGGCCAACTACTGGGGGCGCGACCTCCATCCCCGGACCGAGGCGATGGTGGCCGCCGCCGCCTCGGTCGAATGGATCATGGCCTCCACGGAGGTCGACGCGCT
>DASUMC010000145.1:0-5774 GCA_036277855.1 Actinomycetota bacterium | reverse complement strand
TCGATGACCTCCTGGTCGAGGTCGAGGCCCAGGTAGTTGCAGGAGGCGAAGTCCGCGAGCCAGTGGTCGCCGATCCGGATCCGGCGTCCCTCCTGCTCGTCGATGACCGCGTCGAGCATCGGGTGGGACGACTTCAGGCGTGCGAGGTCCTCCACGGTGGCCATCCACCGCTCGAGCCACCCGTCGCTTTCGCGTCGCAGCGGCTTGTCCGCCATGGGCCGCGGGACCAGGACGTCGCTTGCCCGTCGCCGGGGAGGGCCGTTTCGGGGACGGCCGTCATCGGCCGAGTCGATGTGCTCGGGCTTGGACATGGCCCTGATGGCATCGACCTCTCCGAAGGAACGCTTGAGACCGCTGGGCGAGGGCCGTTCGCCGTCGGGGTCAGGCTCGGGTGACCGACGGAAGCCGGGCGGGCCTGGCCCGCTCGTAGGCATCGATCGCGTCGGCGTTGCGCAGCGTGAGGTCGATGTCGTCGAGACCCTCGAGCAGGCGCCATCGGGTGTACGGGTCGATCTCGAAGGCCTCGTGCACGGCCGGCGCGCTGACGCGCAGGGCCTGCAGGTCGATCGTGATCTCGGTCGTGGGGTCGTCGAGCACCGCGTCCATCAGCGCCCGGACGGACTCCTGCGCGAGCTCGACGGGTAGGACGCCGATCTTGCAGCAGTTGTTCCGGAAGATGTCCGCGAAGGAGGGCGCGATCACGCTTCGGAACCCGGCGTCCTCCAGCGCCCACACGGCGTGCTCGCGACTGGAGCCGCTCCCGAAGTTCGGGCCGGCGAGCAGGATCGTCGCGCCGGCGAATTCGGGGCGGTTCAGGACGAAGCCGGGGTCCTTGCGCCACTCTGCGAACAGGAACGGCCCGAACCCCGATCGCTCGATCCGGCGCAGGTACCGGGCCGGCACGATCTGGTCCGTGTCGACGTCCGAGCGATCGAGCGGCAACGCGCGTCCGGTGTGCTCGGTGAACGGCTTCATCCGTCGAGATCCTCCGGCGCGGCGAAGTGACCCAGGACCGCGGTCGCGGCCGCCACGGCCGGGCTGACCAGGTGGGTCCGGCCGCCCTTGCCCTGACGACCCTCGAAGTTCCGGTTGCTGGTGGACGCGCACCGTTCACCGGGCGAGAGCTGATCCGGGTTCATGCCCAGACACATCGAGCAACCGGCGTCTCGCCACTCGAATCCCGCGGCGGTGAAGACCGCGTCGAGGCCCTCCCGTTCGGCCTGGCGCTTCACGAGCATCGAGCCCGGCACCACCATCGCGCGCAGGCCTTCGCGCACCCTTCGTCCGTCCAGGACACGCGCCGCCTCGCGAAGATCCTCGATCCTGGAGTTGGTGCACGATCCGATGAAGATCGTGTCGGGCCGGATGTCGCGGATCGCGGTACCCGGGCGCAGGTCCATGTAGGCGAGGGCACGCTGGGCGGCCTCGTCGGCAGGCTCCGGGACGATGTCGTCGATCGTGACCGTCTGTCCGGGGTTGGTCCCCCACGACACGTGCGGCCGCAGGTCCGCCGCTTCGAGCGACACCTCCTTGTCGAAGGTGGCTCCCTCGTCGGTCGGCAGCGAACGCCAGTCCTCGATCGCCTCGTCCCACCGCGAGCCGCTCGGCGCGTTCGGGCGGCCCTCGAGGTAGGCGAAGGTGGTCTCGTCCGGAGCGACCATACCCGCGCGCGCGCCGGCCTCGATCGACATGTTGCAGACCGTCATCCGGCCCTCCATCGAGAGCGACCGGATCGCCGACCCCCGGTACTCCACGACGTGACCCACGCCTCCGTCGGTCCCGATCCTGGCGATGATCCCGAGGATCACGTCCTTGGCCGAGACCCCGGCCGGCAGCTCGCCCTCCACGGTGACCGCCATCGTCTTCGGCGTCCGTTGCGGCAGCGTCTGCGTCGCCAGGACATGCTCGACCTCGCTCGTACCGATCCCGATCGCGAGCGCCCCGAACGCGCCGTGCGTGCTCGTATGCGAGTCGCCGCACACGATCATCAGCCCGGGCTGCGTGAGCCCCATCTGCGGGCCGATCACATGGACGATCCCCTGCCCGAGATCCCCGGTCGGGAACAACGTGATCCCGGCCTGGGTGCAGTTGCGTTCGAGCGCCTCCATCTGGGTGCGGCTCACCGGGTCCACGGGGCCTGCGGCCGTCGGGACGTTGTGATCCATCGTGGCGACGGTGAGGTCGGGGCGCCGAACGGAGCGACCCGCGAGCCGCAGCGCCTCGAAGGCCTGCGGACTGGTCACCTCGTGCACGAGGTGGAGGTCGACGTACAGGAGATCGGGTTCACCGTCGGCCCGGCGGACGACGTGGCGCTCCCAGACCTTCTCGGCCAGCGTGCTGGGCGTGCGCATGGCTTCGATGGTACAGGCCGCCCCCGCGGCACCCGACCTAGCTCCGGTCGGGGAGCAGGACGCGGAAGGAGGAGCCACCGCCCTCGCGGGCCTGCACCCAGGCTCGGCCGCCGTGCATCTCGGCCAGCCGCGCGACGAGCGACAGGCCGATCCCGGACCCGGGCTTGTGCGCCGACTCGGGACCGCGGAAGAAGGCCTCGAAGATCATGTCGCGGAGCTCGGCCGGGACCCCCGGGCCGTCGTCCTCGACCGCGATCACGGCGGCGTCGCCCTCACGCCAGCAGCGGACCCAGATCCGCGTCCCCTCCGGCGTGTGCAGGTCGGCGTTCGCGAGCAGGTTCTCGAGGATGCGTTCGACCTTCGGCTGATCGACGTTGGCCCGGCACTCGCCGGCCTCGAGCTCGACCGTCCGCTCACCGAGGACCGTGGTCTTGGCCAACAGGTGTCGGATCAGCTCGTGCAGGTCCAGCGGGTATCGGCGAGGCGCCACGATGCCGTGGTCGAGCCTGTCGAGGTCGAGCAGGTCGGTGAGCAGCGCGTTCATCCCTTTCGATCGTTCGACGAGCGTTCTGAGCATGTGCCGGCGGACCTCGTCGTCGAGCTCGTCACCGAGCCGTTCGAGCGTGCTCGCCGCCACGAGGATCGCCGTCAGCGGCGCCTTCAGATCGTGCGAGAGCGTGTGGAGCAGGGTGTTCTTGAGCCGATCGAGCGAGATCAGGCGTTCCTCCTCGGCACGCCGCTTGGTGATGTCGAACATCATCCCCTGCAGGCAGAGCGGGTGGCCGTCCTCATCACGCACCGCCGTCGCCTCGTCGTGGATCCACATCCACGCGCCGTCGGCGCGGCGGATCCGGTAGTCGATCTCGAGGGGCTCGCCGCTCGCCACCGAGCGCGCCTCCTCTGCGTTCACGCGCGGCAGGTCGTCGGGGTGGGTGAACGACGCCTGCGGGTGCGGGTGCTCGAGCCACTCCTTCTGGGTGTATCCGAGCACGTGCTCGATCTGTGGCGAGACGTACAGCCACGCGCCGTTCGGCCCGTACTCGGCCAGGTAGACGACGCACGGGAGCCGCTCGACGAGGTTGCGGTACTTGGCCTCGGTCTCGGCGTGGTGCTCGACGAGGGCCTCGTAGCTGACGCCGACCTCTTGTCCATCGCGCGCGAGCCCGCGTTCCAGGAGTTCGGCCGCGCCGGGGCCAGCGGTCGTCGGTTCCATCCCCTCAGCATCGGTGGGAACGCGCTCCGGGTTGACCCGCCGGAGGCTTCTTTCACCCGCCGCCGGGGCGCGGCGGTCAGCCCAGCCGATCCTGCAGGATCATCACGATCCGGTCCTCGATCGCGGAGGCGGTCGACTTCGACATGCCGAAGGACAACACGGAGAACTCGACCCAATCGCCCGAGCGGGCCTTGACCCACCCCGAGAGCGCCGACACGTCGTCGAGCGTCCCGGTCTTGGCCCGGACGTCGACCCCGCGCAGGCGATGACGGAGGGTCCCCTGGCCGCCCGTCGGCAAGGCGCGACGCAGATCCGGTCCCCACGGCTGGTCCTCGGCGAACCACAGCAACCGGACGATGCCCTCGGCCGTCACTCGGTTCGCGTACGAGAGCCCGGAGTTGTCGTTCAGCGTGAACCCCGTCCCGTGGTCGTCCGTCCACCCCTCGATCGCGGCGGCGCCCTTCGCGATCGTCCCGGGCACGCCGCGCGTCTCGACGCCGAGCCGCTTGCCGAGCGTCTCGGCCATGAAGTTGTCCGAGGGCCGGAGCATCTTGGTGATCAGTCGCTGCAACGGCGGCGAGGTGACGGACGCGATCGTCTCGAGCCCGCCCGGCGGACTCCCGCTTCCGGGCCTGCCTCCCACTCGGACGCCGAGCGCCTCGAGCTTGCGGGTGAGCATCTCCGCCGCTTCCCGCTCGGGGTCGGCATCCTTGTTGCGTTCGAACACGAGCGCGGTCGGGCGGTTCACGGAGTCGTGCGCCTCCGCGTTCCAACCCGGCGCGTCCCAGTCGCGTCGGAAGTAGCCCCTGCTCCCGAACACGCGGCCCCGCACCCGCTCGATCCCCGCATCGGCCACCCTGTGCGCGAGCGTGCCGATCGTCGCCCCGGTCACGCCGGGGTCGCCCCGCCCGAGGATCCAGAGGTTGCGGACGGCTCCCGACGAGCCCCCCGACGAGGCGACGCTGGTCTGGATCCGGAACTCGGACCCGAGGGTGTCATAGAGCGTCATCGAGAGCAGGAGCTTCTCGTTCGACGCCGGGATCCGGGGGGTGGAGGCCCCCCGCTCGTACAGGAACGTGTCGTCCTCACCCACGGCGACCGAGACCCGTCGCGTCCCGATCGCGTGGTCGATCTCGAGCATCCACCGGGCCTTGGAGACCTCGAAGGCAAGGACGGGCGAGGTGCCCGTCGCGTTGAGGGTGTCCTGCGCAACCCAGCGCACCCGGAGCCGCACCACGCCGGCGTCCTCGGACGTGAAGCAGGGAGACGCCAGCGCCTGCGACGCCGGGTCGAGCGTGAGCGGTTCGAGCAGCCTCCAGCCCTGCCCCGTCCGGCGTTGCAGCTCGACGATCTGGCCCGGCCGCTCGGGCTGGACCGACACCGAGACGTCGACGCACGAGCCGGCCTCCGTCGGGTCGGCGACGAGCGCGGCATCCACCATCGCCCGAACGCGAACGAGCACCTGGTTGGTGGTCGAGGCGAGGCACGACGCATTCCCCTCGATCGTCGCGCCGTAGTTGCCCGTGTTCGGCTGCGTCTGCTCGAACGTGAACGATCCGTCCGCCGCCGTCCTCCCGGTCGCGACGTTCGACAACGCGGAGGAGTCGGCAGGCTGCCACTGCAGGGTCACGTTCCGGCCGCCCAGGCACCCGGGGTCGGCGGCGATCGAACCCGAGACCGTGACCGCCTGGCCGAAGTTCACGATCGAGGCCGACGCGGAGAGCGCGGCCGTGGCGGTCTCGGCGAGCGCCGAGGGGACGAGGAGCGTCGAGAGCAGGGCGAGCTCGATATACGCGAGCCTGCGGAGTCGTCGGCCGAACGTGGAGCGGGCTGCGATCGTGGTCCCCCCTGCGAGCGAGCAGGGCATCGTGCCACCAGCCGTCGCCGCGGACAAGCACCCCGCTCGATCCGGTGTCCGATCGGTGGCTCGTGATCGGGTCCTGAGGAGGGATGACAGGCACCGCTCGAAACGACAGACTGTGCGGATGGCTCACGTGGAGTACCGGATCCGCCCGGAGCTCTCGCGTCCCGTGATGGTGTGTGCGTTCGGCGGCTGGAACGACGGCGGAGAGGCCGCGACCACGGCGGTCCGCACGCTCCGATCGCAGTGGGGCGCGCGTCGCTTCGCGGAGATCGACCCCGAGGAGTTCTACGACTTCCAGGTCCACCGTCCGACCGTTCGACTGGTCGAGGGTTCGACGCGGCGGATC